>SLGC01000079.1 GCA_007123885.1 Bacteroidales bacterium
AATATTAACAAATATTGATATATAAAGTTCAACATATATCTAATTGATTTTGATACCTCAAAATACAGATGGTAATCTGATGATGGTTGCATCAGGTTCATTGACCCCGGCCTTTACTAAAATTTAGCA
This sequence comes from Bacteroidales bacterium, assembly GCA_007123885.1. Taxonomy (GTDB): domain Bacteria; phylum Bacteroidota; class Bacteroidia; order Bacteroidales; family PUMT01; genus PXAP01. Next base: position 130 of record SLGC01000079.1, read on the forward strand.
TAGTATCCGGGCAATATGCCGGAAATGCCGGCTTATTTATCCGTTCTGTCCCGGTTAAGTCTTTAGATAATGGGTAGTTCACTGCACTTTCTTTAAAAAGAAATAGCTTGTTTTTTCCTGCTTGTCATCGTATGTGTATACTTCCTTTCCCGGGAATGAGGCGAAGAAATTTACCATGGCAAAATCGCCGATGCACATAGTGCTGTGTATGAAAAGAGCTACCAGTGAGCCCCATTGCACATGCATGCTGCCATAAACAATTCCCGAGATAAACAACAGGCTGATGAGAATGAAAGGAGTAAAGGCAACAACATAAAATGCATATTTTTCTGCCACAAAACCGGGAGCGCTGGCATAAAACATCATTTGCCTTAAGTCTGCCCCAAATTTTACTTTTGGGGCTCCTGCCAGCTTGTAAGCCATTCCATGAAGTAGTTCATGAATGGGAATGATAAGGATCATTCCTGCAATTAATCCATAAGCCAGGAATTGCCAGTACAAGCCCCAGGAAATATATAAATGTACGATATTGCCGGCCGTAAAGGCGCCAATCAGGAAAAGAAGAATAAGGTTAAGCCCGTAAAACAGAACCATCGGCCATCTTAACTGTTTAATCTGCGAAAGGACAAATTCTACGATATCATCATGTCTGAGCTCCTTAACGAGCTCATATCCATTTTCATAATTTAAATCCTCAGGTTTTGGCATAATCTGTAATTTATCATTGGCAGATACAAGTCGGCCGCAAAAACTGAGCAGCAATAATCCGCCGTTTTAGGATGAAGGCATAAAACAGGAAAACTATTTACAGTTCTCATTTTTTCTGTACATAAAAATGAATAATTTTGCAGGTGTTTTCTAAAAAAGTTAAAAATAAGAATATCATGGAGAATAAAAAAGCGATCCTGATCATACTTGACGGATGGGGAATTGGTGATAAATCGAAATCAGATCTGATATATAGTTCCGATACACCTGTTATGGACGGTCTTGAAGAAAAATATCCCGGTTCCAGGCTAATGGCTGCAGGAGAGTATGTAGGACTGCCGGACGGGCAGATGGGTAATTCAGAGGTTGGTCATCTTAATATAGGGGCAGGAAGGATTGTTTATCAGGATCTTGTAAAGATCAACAAGGCTATAAAGGATAACAGCATTTCAGAGAACCCGGTACTTAAGGAGGCACTGCAATACGCCAAAACTAACGGGAAGGCAGTACATTTTATCGGGCTTGTAAGTGACGGAGGTGTACATTCGTCTGATAAACATCTGTTTAAATTATGTGATATTACCAGGGAATACGGATTAAAGGATGTCTTTGTACATGCTTTAACAGATGGACGGGATACAGACCCGAAAAGCGGTTATGGATTTATAAATGATCTTCTTGTCCATCTTGGAAATTCCGATGTAAGGATTGCAACCCTTGTTGGCCGTTATTATGGAATGGACAGGGATAAGCGCTGGGAAAGGATCAAGGTGGCGTATGACCTTCTTGTTCACGGAAAGGGTAAGAAAACCACCGATATCCTTAAGGCAATAAAGGAATCGTATGAAGATAATGTTACTGATGAATTCATTAAACCCATAGTAGTTACAGATACCGACGGCAAACCTGCCGGTACCATCAGTGAAGGGGATGTGGTTATCTGCTTCAATTTCCGCACAGACAGACTGAGACAGATGACAGTAGCACTTACACAGAAGGAATTTCCGGAACATGATATGAAGACAATTCCACTTCATTATGTGACCATGACAAGGTATGATGACACCTTCAAGGGGGTGCATATTATGTTTGACAAGGACAATCTTACAAACACAATGGGTGAACTTATTTCCAGGTCCGGAAAAAAGCAGTTAAGAATCGCTGAAACTGAAAAATATGGTCATGTAACATTTTTCTTTTCCGGCGGAAGAGAAGAACCTTTTGAAAACGAGAACCGGATCCTGATACCCTCACCAAAGGTTGCCACATATGATCTTCAGCCTGAAATGAGTGCATACAAAGTTAAAGATGCCGTAGTATCGGAAATCAACAAAAAGAGTGTCGACTTTATATGCCTGAATTTTGCAAATTGCGATATGGTAGGGCATACAGGGGAATATGAGGCTATTAAAAAAGCGGTAGAAACAGTTGATGAATGTGTAGGTGAGGTGGTTGAGGCTGCAAAGAAGAATGGTTACATTAGCCTGATAATTGCCGATCATGGAAATGCCGATTTTGCACTTAATCCGGATGGATCAATGAATACTGCCCATTCGCTCAATCCGGTACCCTGCCTCCTTGTATCTGATCAGCATGACCGGATAGAAGAGGGAATATTGGCAGATGTTGCACCTACATTGCTTCATATTATGGGAATTCCGGCATCTGAAGAGATGACCGGGAAAAAACTGGTAAAATGAGCAGTATGCTTCAGATAGATGACAAGATAATAGGGCTGCCGGTGCTGGAAGAAAAATTTGTTTGCGACCTGGATAAATGTAAAGGCGCATGCTGTGTCCTTGGTGATGCCGGGGCGCCACTGCTGGATGAGGAGCTTCCGGTATTGCGTGAGATCCTTCCTTCCATAAGGCCCTACCTGCGGAAGGAATCGGCTGCTGAAATAGATATTGCGGGTACACATGTGATCGATGAAAATGACAATGAGCCGGTCACTCCGCTATTGAACGGTAAAGAGTGTGTTTATGCCATATTTGAGAATGGGATCGCGCGTTGTGCCATTGAAAAAGCCTGGATGGATGGTAAGATATCCTACCGCAAGCCCATATCCTGTCATTTATATCCTGTCAGAATAAAAGAATACGGGAATTTTACAGCTGTTAACTACGACCGTTGGCCTGTTTGTAAACCTGCAGTTTCCAATGGCAGGAAGCTTGATGTGCCTGTTTTTGAATTTTGCCGTGAATCGGTTATTCGCAGGTTTGGTGAGAAATTTTACAAGGAGCTTGAAATTGCATCAAAATCCTTTGCTGCAGAATAAAACAGATGTGAGCCAGGGAGGGATGTTCAAAACATGAATATATAATCGCATTTAAAAAATTTTGATTATGGAACAGATAAATAAGTTCATTGAAGAGAACAAGGACCGGTTTATTGACGAATTATTCGGTCTTTTAAGGATCCCTTCTGTAAGCTCAAAAACAGAGCACAAACAGGATATGCAAAAGGCAACCGAATATCTTAAAAAATCCCTCCTTGACGCCGGTGCCGATTCCGTAGAGATAATACCGACCGGAGGTCATCCTGTGGTTTACGGGGAAAAGATCATTGATCCCTCAAAACCGGTGGTAATGGTTTACGGCCATTATGATGTTCAGCCCGCCGAGCCTTTTGAATTATGGCATTCTCAGCCGTTCGAACCGGAAATACGCGAAGGGAAGATATGGGCAAGGGGAGCAGATGATGATAAGGGGCAATTGTTTATGCATGTGAAAGCCTTTGAGTTCATGGTCAAATCCGGAACCCTGCCCTGCAATGTAAAGTTCATGCTTGAGGGTGAGGAAGAAATCGGTTCGCCCAGTCTGGGAAAATTCTGCCGCGAGAATGCAGAAAAACTGAAAAGTGATGTGATACTCGTATCCGATACCAGTATGATTGGCAGGGATGTGCCGTCAATAACCACCGGTTTGCGGGGCCTTAGCTATCTTGAAGTGGAAGTGACAGGGCCCAACCGTGATCTTCATTCGGGGTTATATGGCGGTGCAGTAGCAAATCCGGTAAATGTGCTGACAAAGATGATCGCTTCGCTAACCGATGAGAACAACCGCATCACAATCCCGGGATTTTATGATGATGTAATTGAGGTCAGCAGGGAAGAACGTGAAGAGATGGCAAAAGCGCCATTTGATGAAGAACAGTACAAGAAGGAGATCGATGTTGTCGAGCTCAGCGGTGAATCGGGTTATTCCGCCATGGAGCGTACGGGAATACGTCCCTCGCTGGATGTAAATGGTATCTGGGGAGGCTATACCGGTGAAGGGGCCAAAACCATACTCCCTTCAAAGGCGCATGCAAAAATTTCCATGCGCCTTGTACCCAACCAGCAGTCCGCCAAAATAGACGAGCTGTTTGTGCAGCATTTTAAATCCCTTGCACCGCCCTCTGTAAAGGTATCTGTACGAGTTTTGCATGGCGGTGAAGGTTATGTGTCGCCCGTAGACCATCCTGCATACAGGGCGGCCAGCAAAGCCTATGAAGCTACCTTCGGGAAAAAACCGGTCCCTTTCCGCAGTGGAGGCAGTATACCGATAATATCGCTTTTTGAAAAGGAACTGGATGCAAAATCTATATTAATGGGATTCGGACTTGAAAGTGATGCCATCCATTCTCCAAATGAGAATTACCCTCTCTGGAACTTTTTCAAGGGAATTGAGACTATCCCCCTGTTTTACAAATATTATTCAGAGGGTGATTAAGTGAATCACCACTTGACGGTGGATTTCAAAGTTTAATTAAAGCGCTCTCTTATCATCTTATCCTGTATGGCTATCCTGTTCGGGGAGTGTTTTTTTTGCGGAGTTCAGACATGGTCATTAAAATGATGGTGAAAGTCCGCAGGGGATCGGTATTGTCAACCATTAGCCAAAAAGCAGGATCATTCTTCGATGGTTTGAAACTGAAAAAGCCGGCGAAAAAGTTCCGGTCCGGAAATCAGAATAACAAAAAACAGGGGGGCGAATAAAAAAAACATAAGAAATTGTTTTTTTGGTAGGAAAATTTGGGGGGTGTGCGAAATAAAATTACTTTTGCGCTGAAAAGGTAAAATCATAAATTTTTAATCCATGGAATCACTCCGGTTCAAGTCCATTGAAAAGGCAATCTCACGACAGCCCCTGGAAGTTACTTTTCCTTCAGTCAAAACTTCCGAATATTTTGCCATAAATGTTTTTAACAAGACCAAAATGCGGGAATATTTGTCGCAGGAAGCATTCGGTAGTGTGATGGAAGCAATAGAAAAGGGAACAAAGGTCGACCGCAAAGTTTCCAACCAGGTTTCACTGGGAATGAAAGCATGGGCACTTGACAGGGGAGCTACTCATTATACGCACTGGTTCCATCCCCTGACCGGGGCAACAGCCGAAAAACATGATGCCTTTTTCGAACCGGCCAGTGATGCTTATGTACTTGAAAATTTTGACGGAAGTAAACTGGTCCAACAGGAACCTGATGCCTCAAGCTTCCCCAGTGGAGGTATGCGAAACACTTTCGAGGCACGGGGATACACTGCCTGGGATCCTTCCTCCCCGGCATTTGTCATGGGTCATACATTATGTATCCCTTCGGTTTACGTCTCTTTCAAGGGCGATTCGCTCGATTATAAAACCCCGCTTTTAAAATCACTTGAAGCCATAGAAAAGGCTGCTGTCGATCTGTGTAATTATTTTGACAAGAGTGTTACAAGTGTAAACGTAGCGCTTGGCTGTGAGCAGGAATACTTCCTGGTTGATGATGCCCTGTTCAATGCACGGCCGGATTTGAAGCTTACAGACCGGACACTGATGGGGCATTCTGCAGCTAAGGATCAGCAGCTTGCCGATCACTATTTTGGATATATACCGATGAGGGTTACTGCTTTTATGCGGGAATTTGAGATCGAAGCCTATAAGCTTGGCATACCCGTTAAGACACGTCATAATGAGGTGGCTCCCAACCAGTATGAATGTGCACCTGTTTACGAGGAAGCCAACCTTGCTGTTGATCATAACCAGCTACTGATGACCTTAATGAAACGTGTTGCCAAAAAACATCATTTTAAGGTACTTTTTCATGAAAAACCCTATAAGGATGTAAACGGTTCGGGAAAACATTGCAATTGGTCGCTTATTACCGATAGCGGGACAAACCTTCTTTCTCCCGGAAAAACACCGAAGACAAACATGTCATTTCTTGCATTTTTTGTTTCCGTAATAAAAGGGGTCTATGAATACCAGGATCTGCTGAAATCAAGCATTGTATCACTGGGAAATGAGCTCAGGCTCGGTGCTTCGGAGGCTCCTCCGGTCATCATGTCAGTTTTTCTGGGACAGGAAATGAACAGGGTGCTTGATGACCTGGAATCACGGGTTTCGGGCAGGAAAATGGATCCTGATGAGAAAACCGAGCTAAAGTTGGATGTTGGAAAGATACCTGAAATAATGCCTGACAATACAGACAGGAACCGGACCTCACCTTTTGCATTCACAGGTAACCGCTTTGAGTTCCGGGCAGTAGGTTCGTCCGCCAATGTCGCCTCGCCTGTCATAGCACTGAATACGATTGTAGCAAAACAATTGAAGGACTTTAAAACTGAGGTGGACAAACTTACAGAAAAGGGTGTGAAAAAAGATGAAGCCATCTTTCAGACAATCAAAAAATTTATCCTCGCCTCCAAGAAAATACGATTTGACGGAAACAGTTATTCTGAGGAATGGAAAAAAGAGGCTGAACAAAGGGGATTGTCTGTGGATGATGATGTCCTGGATTTACTTCGGGCAATAGCTTCCCCGACTGCCATGAAACTGTTTTTAGAGATGAGAGTATTTTCTCAACTTGAGCTTGAAGCAAGGCTTGAAATTGATATAGAAAAATACAACAAAAAGCTCCAGATAGAATCCAGGGTGCTGGGAGACCTTGCAATAAATCATATACTTCCTACAGTTTACCGATACCAGAACATGCTGATAGAAAATGTGAAGGGATTAAAGGAACTATTCGAAAACTCCGAATACGAAAAGCTCTCTTCCACCCAGAAGGCATCCATTAAGGAAATTTCCCTGCGGTCTGCAATGGTTAACATAAAGGTTAACAATATGATTGATGAAAGAAGGCAGGCAAACAAAATTGAGCAGAATGAACTAAGGGCACGGCAGTATTCAGAAAAGGTCAAACCTTACCTGGATGAAATAAGATATGAAATAGATCATCTTGAAATGATCGTTGATGATCAGATATGGCCATTGCCTAAATATCGTGAATTGCTATTTATAAGATAGACAATATTATAAGTGGTTAGGTTTTTATGTCTTGAAACCGGGATAAGGCAAATTATTCCGGTTTTCTGTTGGTGTGTCGTGCATGGAAAAAATGTAAAAATCATTTTGTTTTTTTTTGAATGAAAAAGTTCTACTTTTACCTGTTGG
>SLGC01000051.1 GCA_007123885.1 Bacteroidales bacterium
AAAAAGTCAATGCCGAATACAAAGGTATGACCATAAAAAGCGATCAACCTGTGAAGGCCGGAGGTGAAGCCAGCGCCCCCGAACCGTTTTCACTGTTCCTTGCTTCTATCGGAACATGTGCCGGATTTTACATCAAAGCATTTTGCGACAACAGGGGAATACCGGCCGACGGCATTAAGCTGGTTCAATCAATGAAATACCATAAGGATCAATAGCTTATAGAAAAAATCTCAATAGAGGTACAGCTGCCTGAAGGTTTCCCTGAGAAGTACAGGGACGCAGTAATAAAGGCAGCGGATGTTTGTACTGTAAAAAGACATCTCGTTGATCCTCCCGGGATCGAGGTAACTACTACCAGGATTTAGAACAACTGTGCCTGAAGGATCTCAACAGGGGTACATCTGCCTGAAAAGGTTTCACCGAAAAGTACAGGGATGCGGTAAACCACTAATCTATTATCTGGAATTCCGTGCGCCGGTTTTCGGCCCGCCCCTCTTCTGTTTCATTTGAAGCAATGGGCCTGGTTTCCCCGAATCCTGCATACTGTGTACGTTCATGATCAATACCCGAATTTATCAGGTAATTTGCTACTGATTTCGCCCTCCTTTCTGACAGATCCTTATTATATCCCGGATCACCGGTATCATCTGTATGGCCGTTTATCTGTATGCTGATCCCCGGGTTCTGTAAAAGAAATTCCGTGAGTTTGTTTAATTCCACTATAGATTCGGATTTCAGCTCATAGCTGTCAAATTCGAAGAAAATATTTCTCAGGATAGTTTTCTCACCCGTCCTTACAGGATGAAGGGGCACATCCTTGAGATACGGATCGGTCTGATGAGCAAAGCCGCTCAGGGCGAAATGATCGGAATAAAATAAATACCCGTTTTTTGAAACATTCAGGGCGTAATCTCTTCCGGTGGTAATTGGTACAAGAAATTCACCATTCCTGCCATCTGAAAACGACTGAATAACTATAGCCGAGGTTGCCAGGTCGATCAGCTCGAAACGGGCCCTGAGCCTTCGACGGGTATCAGAGTCATATACGGTGCCTTTCATATAGGAAACCTCGTTGGGCCGTACATCGGGATGAAGATCGAATGTATAAATATCCCTTACCATCCCGCTCATCCTGTCGGATGCAAAATATCCCTTGTCACCGCGGGCATTGACAATCAATCCGATTTCATCAAAATGGGTATTTAACGGATAACCGAGGTTTACGGGCTCACTCCATTCACCCTCCTCATTCTTCCTGGTTACAAAAAGGTCATATCCCCCCATACCGGTAAGACCATCGGATGAAAAGTAGAGGGTTTTATTATCCACATGAATGAAGGGAGACATTTCATTCCCTTCGGTGTTAATTATATCGCCGAGATTTTCCGGTTCACTCCAGTTGCCGTTTTCGTCTCTTGTTGAATACCACAGATCCATCTGACCTTTTCCTCCTCTTCTGTTGCTTGAAAAATACAGGATCTTTCCGTCGGGCGAAATTGATGGCTGGGCTTCCCAGGCGTGAGTATTTACCGGGGGTCCGAGATTAATCGGCTCCCCCCAGCTATCGCCGTTTCTTTCGGCAAAATAAATGTCGCAACTTCCCAGTCCCCCCGCCCGGTTACAGGCTGTAAAAAAAATAAACCTTCCGTCGGCCGTAAGTGAGGGAGCACCTTCGTTGAGATGGGAATTCAGTGGCAGGCCAATATTTCGGGCTTCAGTCCAGTTGCCATTCCTGTAGTAACTTATATAAAAATCTTCCCTGAGATTGCCGGGTCTTCTTCTCCCTTCAGGATTAAGCATTACCTGGCGGGTAAAAATCAGCACTTGCTCATCGGCGGTCAGGGTGGGCCAGTATTCGTCATCATCGGTGTTGATGGCCGGGCCAAGACTTTCGGGATTAAACGGTACCGGGTTATTCATGGCAGTGATTGCAAAGTCACAGTTTTTTATTTTCTGTAATCCTGCATTCCTGTGCCGTTCAGATACACCGGGATGCTCTGACAGTATTCTATAAGCTTCCCGTGCTTTTTCATACTTTCCCAGGGCCAGCCATGCATTGCCCATATTGAAATATATCATCGGGAAAAAGTCGGGATTTATTGAAACCGCTTTTTCATAATATACAGCAGCTTCCTGGTATTTATTGATTTCAAAAAACACATCACCGGCAAGCATGTATGCTTCATAAAAATTTCTATCAACAGATATTGCCTGGTTAAAAAGCCTCAGGGCTTCATCATAGTTAAAAAGTCCAAATTCGTCCATACCAGAACGAAACAGTCTGGATGCCCGGTTACTTCCGGTGGAAAGCTCCTGCGATAAAGCCGCAGGAGGTAGCAATAATAGAACCAGGAAAAGCAGACTTTTCATTCGTATAAATTACTTAGTTAAAAAACTGTCTGATAACATGTTAATAATTAATGATCCGGATATTTTACTATTCCACCCATACTAACCCTGTGTCTGTCAGTTCATGGTTTTGCATGCTTATATAAAATCCGGTACCAAATCAATCAACAAATATAATCTGAATGTTTTATTTATGGGATATGCATGAATTTGTGCGCCTGCAGGGAAATATTCCACCTGGGATTTGACTTGGCATAATCAACAATAACAGGAATGATTTGTTCATACCGGCTCCATTCGGGCTGCAGATACATCCTGCACTCTTTTCTCACCAGTGAGGCATTTTTTTCTGCCCATACCAGATCTTCCTTATCATGTATAATAACCTTCAGTTCATCAGCCTTTTCATAAATAGCGTAATTGGGCGGGCTCTTTCTTTTGGGTGAAAGGCATATCCAGTCCCAGGTTCCTGTCAGCGAATAGGCTCCGGAGGTTTCCAGGTATGTTTCAACAGACCTTCTTTTCAGTTCCCCGCAAAGATAATCAAGAGGATAGAGTGTCGGTTCCCCGCCGGTCACAACTACTGCCCTGGCAGGAAAAGATTCTGCCCTTCTGATAATATCGTCAGTCATGATAAGCGGATGTAATTCCGGTTTCCATGTAAATTTTGCATCACACCAGTTACATCCGACATCACATCCGCCAAGCCGGATAAAATAGGCCGGTTTCCCGGTATGGTAACCCTCTCCCTGTATCGTGTAAAAATCTTCTACCAGTGGTAATTTTTTACCTCCTGCAAACAGATCGTTATTCATAAGATAATTTTACCATGGTAAATTTATAAAAATTAAACATATCCTGACGGATCACAGGCATAAAGAAAAACAGGGGCGTAATGCCCCTGCCTTATGATATTGGCCAGTCAATATTTTCATAATGATAATAGAGCCGGAATATTAATTACTGCTGAACCCAAAAGCTTCCAGCATATTATCAAAAACTCCGGTATTTTCATAGATACCGGTAAATTTCTCTGCGCCGGGCCCCCATGCCATAACAGGCTGTATCAGTCCGGTATGGCCGCCGGTAGTAAATCCTGCGGTCAGTAAATGTGTATCACTGTCAAAACCATGAAGCGCAAGTCCGCCGGTATCATGATCACTGGCTATAACAACAAGAGTGTTGCCATCCTGTCTTGCAAATTCAAGAGCTTTCCCGATCACACGGTCAAAGTCCAGCATTTCGGCTACAATACCTTCTATATCGTTAGAATGGCCTTCCCAGTCTATCTGCGCCCCTTCAACCATCATGAAAAATCCTTCGGGATTCCGCTTCAGGATATTGAGAGCGGCCAGGGTAGCCTGGGGAAGCATATCACCCCGCCCATCAAGCATTGAGGGAGGATGATTATCTGCAACCAGGGCTGCAAGCTTTCCTGAAGAAACCTGCATCACCTCATCCATATTATAAGCAATCCGGTAACCTTTGGTCTCAAGTTCTTCAACCAGGTTGCGTCCGTCACTTCTGTTGGCAAAATGATCCAGTCCCCCGCCAATAAAAACATCTATATCGGTAGTCAGGAAATCTGCCGCTATTTCCTCAGCCATGTTCCTGCTGGGCTGATGTGCAATAAAAGATGCAGGAGTAGCATGCGTGATGGCACAACTGGCCACCAGTGCGGTAGACAGTCCGTTGTCACTCGCTATCTGAAGTATGCTCCTTACCGGATTCCCGTCGGGATCCATACCAATAAAGCCGTTATTGGTTTTTGTCCCTGATGCCAGGGCTGTTCCGGCGGCTCCCGAATCCGTAACAAAATTATTGGCAGAAGAAGTATGAATAAACCCGATATGACGGAATTCCTCAATATTCAACGGTTCTTCACTTGCAAGGATCCCTGCCTGGAGATGTGCAAAACTCATCCCGTCACCTATTAGCAAAATGATATTCTTTGGCTTTTGATCCTCCTCTGTACATGATGTGAAAAGGAATACTGCTAAAAAAAGGAATAAAATTACTCTGGTCCGCTCCATGGTATAATTATTTAAGTGTGAAAAATATCTTTCATTAATTTTAAACAATCCTATTTCTGATAAGTAACAAGCAATAAAGACTTATGTTCATATATGCATATGAACGAAAGGAAAACCGGTAAAGTATTAACCGTGCAGTTAACTTAGATTATCATACCTGCACCAACAGTTTCGTTGGTAGCTTCATCGATAAGAATAAGGCTGCCGGTATAACGGTTAGTCCTGTAGGAATCATAGAACAATGGCCTGGTTGTTTTAATGCAGACGGACGCTATGTCATTCAGTCCTATTTGTTTATCAGCCTTGTTCTTTTCAAGGGAATTTATATCCATTTTGAAATCCACATTTTTTATAACACATCTTACATCCCGGGTAGTGTGCCTTAACAGGTATTTACCACCCAGCTGCATTGGTTTCTGATTCAGCCAGCATACCATCAGTCTTATATCCTGGCTGGCATGAAGGCCGCTTTTTATTCCTGTGATCATATCGCCGCGGCTGATATCAAGGTCATCTTCCAGAGTAACAGTAACAGATTGGGGGGGCTTGGCATACTCAAGGGGACCATTAAATGTATCTATGCTTTTTATGGCAGATTCATACCCGGAAGGAAGTATTCTTACCCTGTCGCCGGGTTTTATCACACCACCGGCAAGACGTCCGGCATAACCCCGGTAATCGGGGTATTTATCGGATTGCGGACGAATGACATACTGAACTGGAAATCTTATATCAACAAGGTTGAGATCTCCGGCAATATGAATATTCTCAAGCAGGTACATAAGCGTTGGGCCATTGTACCAATTCATATTAGATGACCTGTCAACAACGTTGTCCCCGTATTTTGCACTGATGGGGACAAATCTTACATCCTTTATTTCAAGTTTCCCGGCAACCTTAAGGAAACGCTTCCTTATTTTTTCAAATACATCCTGCTTAAATTCAACAAGATCCATCTTGTTGATACATATAACAATATGAGGGATCTGCAACAGGCTTGAAATATAGGCATGCCTTTGTGTCTGTTCAATAACGCCATATCTTGCATCTACAAGTATAACTGCAAGATTTGCTGTTGATGCCCCGGTAACCATATTCCTGGTATATTGGATATGTCCCGGTGTATCGGCAATAATAAATTTGCGTTTGGGAGTGGCAAAATAGCGGTATGCCACGTCAATTGTTATGCCCTGTTCTCTTTCAGCCCTTAAGCCGTCTGTAAGAAGGGCAAGATTGACATCTTCATCGCCTTTTCTCAAACTGGCAGATGTGATAGCCTCCATCTGGTCTTCAAAAATAGCCTTGCTGTCAAAAAGAAGCCGTCCTATCAGGGTGCTTTTCCCATCATCCACGCTTCCTGCAGTGGTAAATCTCAACAGTTCCATGTCAAGATATCCGGGTGCAGGCTCTGAATTAATATTTTGCATCTATTGTGTTGTCTTTATTTTTTATCATTTCCGGGGTCAGTCGGCAGAAAGTTATCCGTATGCCGCAGTTTCAAAATAAGGTCAGAAATACCCCTCTTTTTTCCTGTCTTCCATTGCTGCATCGGAACGTTTGTCATCATACCTGCCCCCTCTTTCAGTTACCCGGGTAGCAGCTATCTCACATATTATATCCTCAAGGCTGTTTGCAGTTGAAAGAGTCACTCCTGTACAGGTTATATCACCTATGGTACGGCACCTCACATCTTTTTCCTCAACGATTTCGCTCTCTTTCAACTGCATAAAAGGTGCCCAGGCAAGCCATACACCATCGCGGTGAAAAACCTTGCGTTTATGAGTGAAATAAAGTGACGGGATATCAATATCTTCCATGAAAATATATTGCCATACATCAAGTTCCGTCCAGTTGCTGATTGGGAATACGCGAAAATGTTCTCCCATCAATTTTCTCCCGTTAAAGAGGTTCCATAATTCAGGCCGCTGGTTTTTGGGATCCCATTGCCCGAACTCATCCCTGTGGGAAAAAAACCGTTCCTTGGCCCGTGCTTTTTCCTCATCACGGCGGCCTCCGCCGATTGCACAATCCAGTTTCAGTTCTTCAAGGGCATCGAGCAAAGTCACGGTCTGCAATACATTCCTGCTCGCATTGATCCCTTTTTCCTCAACAACCCTGCCCTTATCGATTGAATCCTGCACCTTTCTGGCAATACAGATTGCTCCGGTTTTTGCCATAAGCCAGTCCCGGAAATCAAGAGTTTCCTTAAAATTGTGCCCTGTATCGACATGAAGAAGGGCAAAAGGTACTTTGGCCGGCCAAAAAGCCTTGCGGGCAAGGTGAAACAGTACTATTGAATCCTTACCTCCGGAAAAAAGCAGAGTGGGCCTTTCAAACTGGGCAGCCACCTCGCGAATCACGAAAATAGATTCTGCTTCAAGTTCCCTGAGGTGATTGATCTTGAAATCTTCCATTATATCCTGATAAAATAACATGCAATCCAAACAAAAAATTCTGCAATGGCATGATTAACAAAAAATATTAAACATTTTCACATCCGGGGGGATGATAATATTAAAGGGTACAAATTTAATATTTTTATCCTGTAAAACACAAGAAGCCAAAATTGGTCCGAAAAAACAATATTTTGACATACAGGATGAACCGCTCCGCTTTAACTTATCCTTGCCGGAATTTGCAAATATAATTATCACAAAGTTGCTATGTCAATAGCTGGCAATAATGCATCCTGCTTTAACCTGATGGTGGCACTGCAAACCCCCATAGTGGACTTCCACCACCTGGCTATCTGCCATGCACGGCACACCCATAAAAAAAAGGGTGCCCGGGATTTCCGGGTACACCCTCTTTATGATAACAAAAATCGGACTGAATTAATTTTGAACAATAAGATTATTCGTATT
>SLGC01000033.1 GCA_007123885.1 Bacteroidales bacterium
GATGTGTGAGACATTCCCCCAGTGGTAATAACATTTTCATTATTAAGATTTGATGTAATAGTCGCCTTATCGACCAATGTAAAATTACTGAATTGAAAAAAGGGAAATCTTGCATACAAATCTGTCACATAGGCCTGAACCAAACTTGGATTGTCCCAGACAGCAGCGTCACTTATTCTGTCCAAAGGTTCTTTTTCAAAAATATCTTCACAGGAATGAAGGGCAATTATCAAAAAAACCGCATATATGTATGATTTCATTTTACTCATAATTATAAATTATTTATTAAAACATAAGTTCTATGCCAAATTGAAAAGAGCCCATCTGAGGATAATAGCTGCCGACGAATGGTTGGCCATGATACCTGTTGGGCGGATTTCTGTTATCTATCTCAGGATCCAAAAAATCGAGGTCTGAAAAGGTGAGTAAATTATATGCACTAAAATAAACTCTCAGCCTGTCTATACCTGCTGTCCTTGTTAGATTATCAGGAATAGTGTAACCTATCTGTAAATTCCTGAGGCGCAGGTACCGACCGTTTATCCACCAATGTTCCAAATCATTTGAATAACTCCTGTTGTGGAACCCGTCTGAATGAGTTAGTCTAGGCCATCTGGCATCAGTATTGGCCGGTCTCCATTGGTTTCCTTCTGGAACATAGGAATCATTTAAATGATGTTCCAGGGGGGCACCATCGGAACCAAAAGGAACATAATACTCGCTTGCTCTCAAGTTAAATCCAAACAAACCTGCTCCTTGCCATGTCATAAAAAAGTCAAAACCCCTCCAGGCTAAACTAGCATTCAATCCATAAGTTAGTCTTGGCATAGAACCACTACTAACGATGACCATATCGTCAGGTGTTATTCGTCCATCACCGTTAGTATCGATATATCTTACATCACCGGGTCGAATAGTAGCATTGTTCCTGCCATCAATATCAGCCCAATTGTCTATCTCTTCCTGAGATTGAAAAAGACCGTCACTTGGATACTTCCAAATTGCATTCGGCCAACGGCCAATCCGAGTATTTCTTCTTTCTGATTCCTTGTTTGAAAAATCAATCTCATCAGTATACTTTGTAATTGACTCATTTATTCCGATATTCCCGCCTATCCTATAGTTTACAGAGCCTACCTGATTATTATGGTTTAAGCCAAGCTCCATACCCCTATTCTGAAATTCCTGATAATTTTCTTCCGGCATGGTAGCTCCAATTACATCTGGAATATCTCTGATACGAATTCCAAGAACATTTACCCTGTCCCTTTGATAAATATCAAAAGAACCTCCTAGCAAACCTCTCCAAAGAATAAAATCAACACCCAAATTTGTCAAGTACATCTCCTCCCAGGTAATGTTCGGATTGGGAATCGCATCGGTCCTTATTCCCCTGTTCAAAGATGTTCCTGAAAAAATATAATTGCTTGCAAAACGGAAGGTTGACAGATATTGAAAATATCCTGCAGCATCATAACCGAGTTTGCCGTATGAACCTCTGAATTTAAGACTATTAATAAAAGAAAGCGAGGCACTTTCAGCAAAAAAATTTTCTTCTGAAATCAGCCATGAAGCCGAAGCAGATGGAAAAAATCCCCAGCGTCTCCCTTCCGGGAATCGTGGTGAACCATCCATCCTGCTATTTACTTCAATAGTATACTTCCCCGCATAACTATAATTCAACCTTCCAATGTAACCCATTCTACCGCCTTCATTCGCACTGCTATTGTTAAACTGAAATCCTGCCGGACCAGCAAACAATTGATCCAAATCAATATCGTAATTAAGACGCCATGCATCAAAACGATCATACCTGTCAGTCATGTATTCAGCCACAAATAAACCATTTAAACTGTGGACATCCGCCAATCGTTTATTATACTCTAAAAAGTACTGTCCTATTAAATTATCTCTTATATCATCCTGTTGGTTTAACTGAATTCTGCCATAATTTCCACGTACAACAAAATATTGGCCGGTTTCTTGATTATATTGATATTCTGTAGCCGCCCTTTGAAATTGTTTAAATCGATAATCGTCTTTATTGTAGTTAAAAACAAGCCTTGTGTTTAAACTATTAGTGATATCATATCTTAAATTTAATTTAATATCACTATATAGCCCCTCATATTGTTTATAACCAACAACATCACTCTTCATCATATTAATTGGATTTTGAGTTCCCCCCCCAATGGCACCTCTTGGATAAGTCGGATCAGGAAGAGGTTCGACCGGATGAAACGGGCGCCAACGGCGTATTCTGGCCATAATATTCCAAGGGCTGTCTGTTCCTCCCAGATCTGTTCGTGGGCCTATATAGTCTCTTTTTGCCAGAGAAACATCAGCCTGAAGAGATAACCTTTCATGCAACCTTATATCAACATTTGATCTGAATGAATATCTGTTGAAATTTATCTCATCAGAAACAAGTATACCTCTTTGATTCTGATAGTTACCCGATAAGAAATATGAAATATTTCCTTCACCTCCCCTTACCGAAAGGTTATATTGAGACATTGGTGCAAAATCTTTTAGAACATAATCCTGAATATTCACATTTGGATAAAGTTCTGGCTCGGAACCATCAGCATGTTGTCTGTAAAGCTCAATTTCCTCCCGGGTAAATGGTAATTCCCTATCATAAAACTCCCATACCATATTCCTTAACTCCATCCATTCATGAGTATTTACAATCTTATACTTTGTATGGGGTAATAAATACTGGGCTGTTAAATCGGATGAAAAAGTAAACTGCGGTTCAGATAATAAACCACGTTTTGTTTGAACAAGAATTACGCCATTACCGGCTCTTGCTCCATATACTGCTGCTGAAGCAGCATCTTTCAAAATGTTTAACTCCTGGATGTCATTGGGATCAATGTTCTGAAAGACTTCAGCGGAAACAGGCATTCCGTCAACAATAAATAGTGGGGTTCCAAACCCGCGGATATTGATCTGTGAAGTGTTTGATCCTGGCTGATAGTCCTCATTTTTAATAAATACCCCGGCAGCCTGACCCTGAAGAGATTGTACAACTGTTGGTGTAGTTACTCTTGCTACATCTTCAACAACGGCTCTGGATATACTTCCGGTTATAGTACCAGCCCTTTGTGTGCCGTAACCTACTACAACCACTTCATCAAGGGCAAGAAAATCCGACTCAAGAACTACATCAATAACTGAACGGTTCTCAATTTGAATAACTTGTCTCGTATAGCCTACATATGAAAAAACCAGAACACCACTGGGATCCGGTACCTGCAGGGAATAATTACCATCAGTATCGGTAATTACACCCGTGGTAGTGCCCTGTATCATGACATTGACCCCGGGCAGCGATTCCCCCTGGGTATCGGTCACAGTTCCTGAAACCCGATGCTCTTGCTGAACATTTTGCAAAGAAGGAGTTATTACAATCAGATCGTTTTCGAGTTCGCGGTAAGTCAGATTGGCATCGATTAGAAGTTCCGTAAGGACATTGTCAATGCAATCATTATCCTTTGTATTTAGCGAAACCACACGGTTTAGTCCGTAAAAATCATCATTATACAGAAAGCGGTATTGACTCTGGCTTTCTATTTCCTTGAAGACCTCTTTCACAGTTTTGCCATTTACTGCAAGCTTAAAAGTGGCATTTTGTGAAAACATGCTGCTGCCTGAAACATTCAGCACGGAAAGCACAAAAAAACATAGCAGTAGTTTCATAGTTAGCAAGATTTTTATCTTTTTCCGGGACAGGAGAAAGATTTTTGGATTAGGGTTTTTTTTCATAATTTTGCGAAGTTTTAGGATTAAAAATGAGGCAACATACAAAGGGATACCTTATCCTTCTTGCATGATTAACCTTGTTGATTTCTAAAGCGTTTTCCTTTTTTACCGATTGGGAGAACCCCCATTCTCCCAATCTTTTTTATATTCAGGGTTTTCATCCACTGTGATTAAATTGACAAATACTTGATTAATCAATCCGATAATTTATCATACTTCTCTTTTAGATGATGATTCAATGTTAATACTACTTTATTTTGCTTAATACTGAAATCAAGTGGAATGGTTAGCCGGATTGCATAAAGAAGCTGTTCCAGAGTTTCCTGCTCCAGAGATCCCGAAATATGATAGTTTTTAAGCGATTCATCCTGAAAAGAAATCGTTACATCATATATTCTCTCAAGCTTTACCGCCAGATCAGCCATTCGTTCTCTTTCAAAAACAAACCTCTTGTCTTTCCATGAAGTATAAACTTCATGGTTTTTTACGGAGGTGATAGTAATCTTTTCCATTGGTATTTCCGGCTTAAATAAAATTTCATCATGAGCTTCCTTTTCCGGGAGTGCGTCAGCCATCTCACTTTCGGTTTTTACAGCGTTCCCGTGACTTAAAAAGACTCTCTGATTAGGCTTTAATAGTATTGTTTCAACATTTCCTCCCGGTACTGTCCTTTCGAGACTGACCATCCCGGAGATAAGAGTAGTTTCCACGTGCTTTTCCTCAGGATAAGCTTTAATGTTAAATTCAGTACCGAGTGCATTAATAACAATGTCCTGGGCATGGACCCTGAAGGGAAGTTTGTTGTTCGATTTTACATCAAAATAGGCTTCACCGGAAAGATGAACTGACCGGCCGGTAATGTCATAATGTGTTGAATACTTAAGTGAACTTCCTGCATTGAGCCAGACTTTTGAACTATCCGGCAATACCAGAAAAGTTTTAGCGCCCAAAGGAGCCTGAACAAAATATTCCCTTTCGGCGAAAATTTCCTTTTGAGAAAAATATAGATGGTAACCAAATGCGCCAATGGTAAAAGCAATAAGAAACACAGCAGCGATATGTTTGAATTCGTGATTCATATCAGGAATATGGATCCATTTTATTCCGGTACGCCGGGCAACCCTGCCCCATGCCCTTTTACAATCATTTTCATTCTTTCTGGTTACTATTCCGGCAGCAATCCAAGCATCGCGTATTTCCTTGTAGTGTGAAAAATTGGATTTATTGGAATTAATCCAATCATAAGAAATCTCATATTCCTGATCATTTGCTGTTCCCTGCAAACAATTCAGCAGCAAATCATCTTGATTTAAATTTTCTGACATTGTAAAATTATTTTAATCCGCATATCTTTAATAATAGACACATAAAAATCCAGATAGTATGAAACAAATCTTAAGAAATGTTAATTATTTTATGCATTTAGCATAAAAACAAGCACTTAGACAATTGGGACGGATATATTCAGTGATTTCCAGGCCTGATCAGTTATGATACAGAATTTAGTAATCAGAAGTTTATCTGGTACGCCAGTAAAAGGCTCTCTACGCCCGGAATAGTTGCTCCTTGCGTTAATGCGCTGAAACCGAATTTCAATTTGGATTGTTATTTATAATATAACAAATACGAACACGGTAAGAATCTCTTTCAGAACAACATTAATTTTTTTAAGTGCATTCATAATCTGGCTTTTGACAGTATTGACAGAAAGGCCTAGTTTATCAGCAATTTCCTGGTGCGAAAGCCCATCAACCCGACTCATAATGAAAATGTTCTTGCATTGGGGTGGTAGATTATTAATGGCACTTTCAAGCTTTTCATCAATCTCCTTTTCAATTATTCCTGACAAAGGATAGGATCCTGAACCATAATCATGTGATTTTGAAAAATAAGCATGATGAAGAAAGAAATCTCGGTATCGATTTTCTGATTTCTTTTTCCTGATGAGATTCAAACAGGCATTAAACGTGCTTCTGTATAAATAAGATTTAAAAGAAGTGTGGATGTCAATTTTTTTTCTGTCCTCCCAGATAATAACAAATAAATTCTCCACTACATCTTCAGCTTGATCCGGGTCCCGCAGAATTTCTTCGGCGTACCTTCGCAAGGGACTATAATGGATTTTAAAGAGGGATTCGAATGCCGCCTTACTCCCGTACTTTAACTCTTTCAATATCTGTTTATCCAGATTTTCCATTGAATAGTTCCTGCTTCTTTTCAGTAATTGTAAATTTAAGTATTAATTTATATAGATACCTTGTTTTACACCCATAAGAATTCTCCAATGATTGATTTTGTATTATTTCATTAAAATTTAAAGTTAAACGTAAATATTCGAAATAACAAAACAAAATAATCAAAAATTCAGTACGCAGCTGAGCCATACAATATCCGATTTATTTAATTATATTCATTTTTCAGCCATAACGGATAAAGCCCATACATCATTATCAGGTGTCTCAATAATACCAGGTAATTCAAGTGTTACCGGCTCTTTCCATGTAGATGTTCTTACATTTAGCCATCTCAATTGATAGATTCCCCGATCAACATTAAGTCTCACGCTTCCGCTGTCAGGGAAATAGAGTAAATACTCCCCCTGATCATTTGCAAGGCAATATGCTTCATTTTCCGACCTATCTGAAAGCAAACCGTTAGCAGGATAGCTGCTGAAAATATCTACTGATTCTGTCAGTATTCTCATGCTCCTGATATATGACATCGCAATATCCCTGTTCCCAAGCCCGTATGGCGGCCGGTGAAAACGCACAGAGGCAGCACCTGCAAAAATATTCCGGCAGAATCTTTCTGCCCCCACTTGATGTGATCCCCAGCCTATATCATCAGCACCGTAAATTTTCGTATTGTTGACAGGCCTTAATATTCCGGAGTTCTGCACCTCGTTCCAGATGTACATTCCTGTTTTATAGTGGGTTTCACCAACCTGAAAATTGTGGTTCGAAATATCCAGGTAAGAATAATTTTCCGTATCATACAGTGTATTTGAAACACTGGCACGTCTTGTAAAAAAATGGGTGGCCGGATTCTGGACAACTGCTTCCTTTACAGCACCATTGGTAGGATCAAAAGTATCATACATCTCAGTTACTTCAATCTTCCTGTCTGCCTCATCAGCCCTTAGCCTGATATACTGTGCCCAATACAGGGACCACTTTGGATCTGCATTAGTTTCGTTATCTATAACGTACAGGACATGATCAAAATTCAGGCTGATTGACAAGAGTTTATCCACAAACTTCTTCTGATAACCAAGAACCACCAGATCAATTTCAAAATCAAACGGGTAGGCCAGGGGAAGGGTGGTATTGAAAAAAGGATTTATTAGCTGGTATCCGTTTGACCTGAAAATTTGAAACAGTCCTGATTCTGCCTCGGTATAATTGATATTATTACCCGGATTATAAGGGTTCCTTTCCCATGCCAGCTTTCCATCTACTACATAAGCC
>SLGC01000283.1 GCA_007123885.1 Bacteroidales bacterium
CAAAATTTCGTGAAAAAGTTACAAAATTTTGACTGACAGAAGGAACCGCTTCGCTTTAACATTAATTTTTTTCATGCGTCTGTGTGTAATTTTACGCAGAAAAAATTTAATGTATATTTGCAATAGATTGAATGGAACCCTTTAAATTTCATAAATATGCGCCCAAAAAATGTATCAAAAATTTCACGCCGCGAATTTATGCGTCTATCTGCCGCAGCTGCAGCAGGAGTAGCCCTTATGCCATCATTTGCCTGCAGTATGGAATCCATACCTGCACCGATGAAAAGGCCCTTTGGCAGGATCAACTTTGATGTTACAACAATGGCCCTGGGAGGACAGGGATCCATACAATGGACACCCGACGATGTCGATCCGGTCGGGATCATTTTGAAATCATTTGATCTTGGAATAAATTATTATGATACATCAAATGTTTATGGTCCCAGCCAGCTGAATTTCGGGAAAGCCTTCAGGGATCTTAATCTGATACCCGGACAGCCCGGTTATGACGAAAAGTTGAGGGAATCAACATTCCTTACCACAAAAACAATGGTTCGCTGGGCAAAAGGCGGTTATCCCGATCTTCCCGGTGTACGGAACAGCACCCAGGGTGATCATGGCGAGGGAGCCGTAGCCGACCTTAAAAGATCACTTTCCCAGATGTTCGGAAATGGTGACGGAACATATCCCGAAGGAGCATATGTGGACATGATAATGATCCATAACCTTACAACCTTCGAGGAGGTTGATATTGTTTACAGGGGACTTGAGACACCGCTGGACAGGAACGGGAATTTCGGCGCACTGGTAGCATTGCGCGACTACAGGGACGGCACGAACATTACCGGTCTGAATCCGGAAAATGAAAAGCTGGTAAGACACCTTGGTTTCTCCGGCCATAACAATTCACCTGCCATGATAGATATGATACAGCGCGACAGCTGGGATCTTCTTGACGGTATGCTGGTGGCAATAAATGTGAATGACAGGCGGTACCTCAATATGCAATACAATGTTTTTCCAGTGGCACAGGCACGGAACATAGGAATAATCGGGATGAAGGTTTTTGCCGACGGCGCCATGTATACTAAAGAACCGGGATGGTCAAGAGTGCCGGACGATGTTGTACGTATTATTGGCACTGATTCGGTTCCCAGCAAGCCGCTGATCGAATATGCCCTTACCACTCCGGGAATCCATACCCTTATTGTTGGTATAGGAGAAATTAATGAAGATCCCCTTAAGTGCCAGCTGGTACAGAATTATTATGCGGCCCAGATCGAAGCCGGTGCCCTTTCCGAAGGGGAAAGAAGGGAGCTTGAAGGGATAGGGGCAAGAGCCAGAAAGGGTGAAACCAACTACTTCCAGCTTGCCGACCGGGGATTGACTCCACCACGAAACCCGAAAATCACAAAAGGTGATAAGGTCCGTTTAACCTGGGATACCAGTTATGCAGGCGACGAGCCTTTAACCCGTTATGAAATTATGCGTGACGGCGCTCTTGTTGAAACGATCCCTCACCTGCCACAGGTAACAAAAGAACCTTTTACCTGTGAACTGGCTTCAGGAAATGAATTCAGGATCGTAGCGGTAGATGCCGCCGGCAGAAAAGCAGAAACAGGAATACTTACAGGCTGATCAAGTGATATTCCATTATTCTTGCAGCCCCAACCATTTTTAATACAGGCAACGGCTCCCGGATCATCCAGGTGCCCGGATATCATTCACCCTTTCACTATTGTATTGCTTTCTGCCTGTCCGGCGTGATTCCTTCACATACAGGCCGGCACGATGACGCGGACCGGTACGGATCTTATTGGCCTCTTTTGCGGTCCACCGTCCTAAATGATTCGTCCCGCGCGGACGACGGGATCTATCTGATTAAAATTTTAAAAGTGGCCGGGCGGTTGCCGGCAATAACCCTTAAAATATATGTCCCTGCCGGGAGATTATCAACATTGATCTTCCCGTCAACGATACGACTGCCGGGAAAAGATCTCTTGTAAACAAGCTGGTTGTGCACCGTATAAAGCTCGAAAATGTAATCCCTGACAATATCCGTCTCAATATGAACATTGAGGATATCATTAACGGGATTGGGATAGATCATGATCTCTCCCGGACTGAAAACCGGATCGTTTATCCCGAGTACGGAATCAATATAGACGGAGTCCTTCAGTGAACATCCGTATTCATTCGATACAATCACCCAGTACCATCCGTATTCGGTAATGGTAAAGAATCTTGCATTTGACAGATCCTGCCATGTATAGGAGGCGAAACCGCTGCCTGCATCAAGAATCTGGGGGAGTGTCACATGGAGGGTATCCTGTCCGGCTCCCAGATCTACAACCGGATAGCCCCAAACATCAATCGAGCCGGATTTTGCATTATTTGAAATATCCTGGTCCCCCGGGAAATCCAGGCTTACCAGCAGGCCGTAGGTTCCCGGCGCCGAGAAATCGTATCTGCTTTCAAAATCCAGTTCCATTGTGGCGGATGGCTGCAATGATGACCCAATATTCCTCATTTCCGAAACAGTTCCGCCATTGTTTACGGAGTACGAAATGGTTATACCGGCAGACGCCGGCAAAGGATAATAACCGTTATTTATTATTTCGAATGATATTGTTTCCGAATAGCTTAACCCGCAGGAGGTTGCGGGTGACAGGATCCGGGTTATGCCAATATCGGGAAAGTCATAAATAACAAATATAGTATCGGAAGAGAAGCATTCGTTCTGATCTGAGACTTTTACATGATAGAGGCCTGCTCCGGGTTCGTCAATTAAAAAGGTGCCGGCGGTGCTTCCGTCCTGCCATAAATAGGATGTATAGCCGGGAGGCGCCGTCAGAAGGAGCGGATCCTGCACAATTATAGTGTCTGCGCCTCCGGAAATATCAACTTCGGGTTCCCCGAAAACCGTGATACCGGCCGTTATTGAATCATCATCGGGTACAAGATCAGAGGCATAAATGGTGTATGCAGTCATTGAATAGTCTCCCGGCTGACTAAAATCGCAGGTTTGAACAAAAGTATGATAGATGATCTGACCTGCCCCGAAGGTGCCGGAGAGAACTACATCCTCGATCACCGGCCCGGAACCGTTTACCTCATATGCGACCCTGATGACAGCAGCTGTGGAAATGTTGGTATTACCGTAATTTTTTATGGCGACTCTTATTGTTTCGTCCTCATTCAATGCACAGGCATTTTGGGGATCGGTTATATCGTATACGCCTATATTTGGTATGACAAGCATGACCTGTACCTCATGGAAAGCGGTGCATCCGTTATGATCGGTCACTGTTACGCTGTAGCTTGAAATCCCGGGGGTGGTGACCAGGAAGGTTTGTGCCGTACTGCCATCCTGCCAGAGGTAATGTTCAAACCCTTCCCCGGCATCGAGTATATGTTCAAGTGCGGTAATAACCTGAAGGTCCGGACCGAGATACACCTCAGGAGCGGCAACAAAATGAATAATGGCGGATATTTCATCATTAAGGGGCTTCATATCATCCTGCAGGCTTACAGTCACCGAAAAATCATACGATTCACCGATAGCAACAGCTGCCATTTCTGTAAATTCAAGATCGAGGGTTGTCCCGGGAAGCAGACCTGCTTCCAGTATGATCTCCTCTTCTGCCTGCAGAGTGCCGTCAATGTAATACCGGGCCAGTATACTTTCTCCGGCTGGAATGGTCAGACTTCCCGCATTTAATATGCGTACCGGCACTCTGATCTCTTCAGTAGCCAGGCAGGTGGTTTCCGGAAGCAGGATCTCCATGGCAGCAATATCCAGGACATTCAGCGTTATGTTCACGGTGTCGGACGAGGAACAGTTATGGGTATCGGTTACCCTCACATAATAGGTGCCCTCTCCGGGCTGTTCCACGACAAACTGATGATCCTGTGATCCGTCCTGCCAGAGATATCCTGTAAATCCGGCCCCCGCATCAAGAATATACCAGGGCCCGTCAACTTCCCTGTCAGGCCCCAAATCGACTGACGGAAAACCGAAAACCAGAAGGTCCTGCTCCAGAGTATCATTTAAAGTGATATAATCATTCTCCAGTTTCGTGTAAAATTTAAGCTGATATATGTCCGTCAGTGAAAAATCAGCTTTGGTCGTGAAAGTGAAATCAAGAGTTGTGCCTGGATAGAAGTTCGAGGTTATTGCAAGCGTATCCTGGAAAAATAAAATCTGGTTCACTTCACCGAAAAGGAAGATGGTGTCCTTGATATTCAGGGTATCGGTGCCGAAATTTTTTACCGAAACGGTTACCGGCACATCATTTCCGAGATGGCATGAAGAGAGTGGCGATACGAGATCCGACACACCCGCATCTGCAATCAACCTGTGAATGGTTATGATATCCATAGTGAAACACCCGATTTGGTTCGTCACTATCACTGAATAGGTCCCCTCTTCTGAAACCTGATACTGGGGATCGGTTGAATCATCCTGCCACAGGTAGTCATGGTCTTCTCCTGCCCAGGCATTGAGGACTACAGTATCGGGCCGTACCGTGTAAACATCCGGGCCGAGCGAAAATACAGGTTTGTCAACTATGATAGTATCATATAAGATGTTGACGGCGTCCGGATCGTAAAACAGGGGTTCTTCTTCGATGGTGTATACTTCCACATAATACTCTCCGCCGGTGCTGAAGTCAAATTCCGTCTCCAGACCGGCATCTATGGTTGTCCCGGCAGGGAAAGGTGCGGGCAGGATCCAGTTCTCTTGGGCATCCTGAATTATTCCTTCCCTGTCTATGTTATAACCAATCCGGATGGTGTCTCCCGCCTGCATATCGGTTATGCCCTGATTTCTGATCCTGACGGTGAATTTTTCATTATTTTCCAGATAACAGTCCGAAACAGGGCTTATAATTGAGGTTACACCCGTACTGTGGGGTGCATCGAATATCCGTATATCATTAAGGGCTATACCGTCAAAATTATTGTTCATGTCATTTGCCGCAAAGCTCAGTCTGAACTGAACATTACCATGTTGCGTTACCTCCGGAGGCAGTAAATGACGTACCCGGGTCCACGCGCCGGTGTGCCCGCTCCATCCATCAAGTCCAAGGGCCCCGACATTTCTGCCGGAATACCAGTTCCAATATTCATCGGACCCCGATACATTTGACACATGTATCCATGACAGACCGCCATCCAGGGAATAGAAGAGGGTTGCCCCATCGATATCAGGCTCGGTATCAACCCATATCTTTGCCTCGAAAACCGGAAGAGTAAGATCCGTCAGATCGAAGCAAGGGGAATAGAGTGAAAAAAGGGCACTATCAACAAGGTCGCCCGTCAGCATAATGTTATCTATATTGAGGCCATGGGCAGGTTCTCCTTCTGCCGCTGAATGGAACAGGGAAAACTTGATCCTGAGTTGTGTTGAATATGTCAGTGAATCATGGATGGTAAAAACCATCTGATTCCAATCCTCATCCAGGATTTCCCCCTCCGAGTTTCGCCATAATGTATGCCAGGTAGTTCCGTTGTCCGGACTGACTGCAAGCATGGCTGAATCTCCTTCATTGATCTCGAAAAACCTCATAAAAGATAAATTCAGATTACTGTGGGCAGATACATCGATCGGGGGGGTAATTGCATTGTTAGCCGTGAGTTGCGTAATCCCGGGTTCATACCTGTAGGGGAATTCACCCAGGCCTGCAAGATCGGTGCCTATGCAGTATACGCCTGAAATTGCAAAATATGGCAGCGCGAGCGGAATATTGCGTTCAAATTCTCCGGTAAACTGCCAGTTTTTGTCTGTCGCAAACATGTCTTCAAAAACCACCTGGCCGTACTCGCTGATCATATCTCCGTAAGTTTGAGAAATACCTGTTATCCAGGCATTGCCGGATAAGGGTGTTGTTATGACTTTTCCGGCAGGTTCTCCGTATTCCCATATGCTCCCCGGTCCTGTATGCCAGAAACCGGCTGTTTCCTGGAATTCCTCATGATATGGGGCTGAATATGTGGGTGTAACGAATATCCGGGTCTCCGTCCGGTCGTTTTCAGGAGCCTGGTCGCCGGGAAACAATGTCTTTGCGATCACTTTTGACCTTAATCCCGGCTCCGACAGATCAGCCCTGGTGGGAAAGGTATAAACAACAGAACCTCCCACCGGTATGGTTTCATTGCATACATCGACAGTCCATGTATCGCCCCCGTCAAATGAATAGCCGACCGGTACCGGATCTGTTATATCCTCACCCCCGTAATTTGTAATCCTGACGGTAACGGGTTCATTTTCCGTATGCCCGCATCCTGATAGCGGTGAGATCCATTCTGTGACTCCGGCATCCCTGGATATGAATTCTGCGGTTATATAAAGGTCATCTATATTCCATCCGGAATAGTTGTTTAGCCCGTTTGTAGGGCCAAGCTGGAATCTTATCCTGAAATCCCCGGTTCTCGCAAATCCCTCAGGGATATTATGATGTGCCTGTATCCACTCGAAATCACTGACGTACCCGGTGTTTTCCCATATTGTTGTCCAGGTTGCCCCGTTGTCAGGGCTTACCTTGATAGAGGCCTTGTCCCATACCTCAATATTCAGATGCCGTTGAAAAAACAGGTTTATGTTCTTGTAATAAAAAAAATCCATTGCCGGCGATGTGGCGGTAAAGGCAGTGGTCTCTGTAAGATTAGGCTCATAGTTGTATGGATAAGCCCCCAGTCCCGTAAGGTCGGTCCCCAGCACCTTGGTGCCTCTGAAGGCGTAAGCAGGATTGGGATTTCCCGGTGCGCCCCCCATCCCGTCAGGGATATCAACTTCGAACTCACCGGTAAGAGCCCAGCCATGTATCCCCTCAAAATCTTCAGAATAACGTGTGCTGAAGATGACCATATCATCTCCGGGCGACTGGTCAACAGATGGGTACAGGGTGTCATTCGCCATCATGCTATTGGCGGCAATCATTATATTGAGAATGTTGCCGTGTCCTGCCTCCTCATCCACATCCACGGCAAGCCAAAGATATGAATGGCCCTGCGGCAGGTTGCAATCGAGGCCGTCAAAAACAGCCTCCCCGGAAATAAAACTGGTGGAATATCCTACCTGCTCAGCCGTGCTGAATGCCTGGTTCAAAGTGCGGTATAATCTGACGCTGCCGGGTTTTATATCATTATCCGATGTGTTGAGCGAGGTAAAAGTTACATGATCGAGATTTGCAGATCCCGTATTGCCAAATATCCTGAAGTCGATCCGCATAAGGGGGACATCAGTTGAACCGGAGGGTATAAAGGATGGGCCCGGGTGACTGAACTGCATATCTCCTATCCAGTATGGCTGGACCTCTTTTTCCTCGACTATAACATCGTCGATGCAGGTCCCGTACCCCCACCTGGTATGTCCTTCGAAGGCGATATAATAAGTGGATGTGAGATCGGGCAGCAGAATCGTCTGCAATTCCCATTCGTACACAGGGTCAAGGAATTCGTGCAGCAGTATCCAGGGTGAATTCTGTGAAGTTTTGTAATAGATTCTCAGCACATCCCAACCGGTCGTACCTTCAAATGTCCACGGAACCTGGCAAAGGTAGAAGCTAAGCTCTACTTTTGTTCCTCCCTCCAGATCGAGCGGCGGGGTTATCAGTTTTGTCCTCTCGTTGTTGTCACCCTGTTTGAAGAAAATGGCATTGTAGGTGCCACTGTAGGCTGAAGAGGGGTTCCGGGTGGGATCGCTGGCATCCGGGGGCACCGTCCAGTTGTTGTCATTGGGACTGTGGCCGCCATTGCGGTACCTCCAGGGTTCTGTATGGACCGGGGGAGTCACGAATTCTTCAGTCCATCCGGCCGGCCTGGATCCCGTTTCAAAATTCTCGGAAAAAAAAACCTGTGATCCTGCAGCCTGGAATTGCAAAATGAAGACAAAACAGGTAAAATATTTGAAGGGTTTCATCAGAAAAATACTATTTTAAGTTGGCCTGATGGATCTTACCGTGACCTGTTTTGACGGGTCGGTCTCACATGCAAATAATGTAATCATTGTCTGATATTCAGATGTGACATTGACCTTAGGTCGAACCTTAATCACTGTTTAATATTTTTCATCTGTGACTTTCATTGTATTTGTGAGAATATTGAAAATATCGTCATGGACGATACATTAAATCCCAGTAAAAATTAAATTCTTATTGAAGTTAAAGTACCAGTAATCGTTTATAGTTATCAATGTGATAGATCATTCTGCTTGTCGTTAATCACAGATATCCAGCCATTCATCAAATATATTTTACGTTTGGCCAAAAAAAAAGTTGCAAGAACAGCCCTAAATTCCAAACTAAATCATGTTGTGACCGTATAATAGGTCCTCCGGGCCATCATGAAAAACATTATCCAAATTACGTTATGCCTGCTGCTGGTCGTGGCCAGGTTCCAGGCAGCAAACTGCCAGGTTGATTCCGATTTCTGGTTCGTAGTGCCTGAGCTTTCCTACAGGAACGCTCAGGGGGGAAAACCCGGCAGACTTATTATATCCACACTGGAACTCGAGGCCACTGTTACGATCAGTATGCCGGCAAATTCCTTTGACCCGGTATCAAATCCCACCGGGTTTCAGAACATCACTGTTGATATTCCGGGAAATTCCACGGCAACGGTTGATCTTTCCCACCTTATTGACGATGCAGCGAACCCCATGAATAACCTGCTGGAGAACAAGAACCTTACTCCGGACGGCATTAACGGTTTCGGGCTCCATATTGAATCGACAAACCTGGTTAACATTTACTGGTCGGTCGATTACACTGCTCCCACCGGTCCCGGAGGGGCCGACATATGGACCCTGAAGGGATCGAATGCACTGGGCACTCTTTTCTATACCCCGTTCCAGACCTTATACAACAACCGGAACATGATCCCTGTTGCCTATTCGGCAATCGATGTGGTCGCAACACAGGATAATACCCAGGTGACATTTACCCTGCCGGCCGGCAAAGCGGCAAGCTTCGGGCTGCCTGAAAACGTCATAGCCGCAGGGGGGAGTCACACGGTGACTTTGAACAGGGGGCAGACATTTTCACTCTTTCCTGTAAATAAAAGCATAGCAGCGGGCGACCGTCTTGCCGGCACAAGGATTGAATCAACTCATCCCATAGCAGTTACCCTGAATGATGATGCGGTGGCCGTCGGACCTTCCGGGGCCGATGTTGTAGGGGACCAGCTCATCCCGGTTGATGTTACGGGTGATCACTATATCGTTCCCGAAATAAGCAATCCCAACCATATTTATATTGTCGCAACAGAACCCAACACCAGCATCTATGTTTACGATCCCAACGGGTTGCCGATAGGAGCATCCCCCTATACCACGATCAATGCAGGGGAACAGGCTCTTATCATTGTCCCGAACGGCGTGAATTATGCCCGCATTACATCGAGAACATCACCAGCCGACCCCTTCAAGCCGTTTTATGTTTTCCAGATGGGTCTGGAAAATAATGCCAGGGGTGGCGCCCTTGTACCCCCCATCGGATGTACAGGCAATACCCAGCTGGCATTTACACGTGCCTTCGACGATAATAAGTTTTACATATTCATCATTGTAGAAAAGGGAAATGAAGATAAATTCCTGGTCAACGGCGTAAGACGTGATGCAATTATTGATCCCGGCGGATTTACAGAGATCCAGGGAAGCGGAGGGTATATGGCTTATTTTTCCGGCCCCGGGGCAATTCCCTCCGGTACCCTGCCACTTGGTCAGCATCTGGTTACAAATACCGGGGGAATATTTCATCTTGGGATTTTGAACGGATTTCCGGGACTGGGACAGGGACAGAAGATCAATTACGGTTACTATTCTGATTTCGGCAACCTTAATATCGGTGCCAATATCGCCGGAACCAATTCGCAGGTCGTAAGAGCCTGCCATGCCGACCCGGTACAGCTTTACGCCTATGGAGGCACCACCTACCAATGGACCCCGGATTCGTATCTCGATGATGCCACCAGCAACTTTCCCGTCGCCTACAACCTGCCTCCCGGCCCCCATTATTATACTGTTGAAGTTTCCGGTGCATGCGGCAGCGGGTCTGTTCCTCTGACTGTTCTTGTAGCACAACCGGTAACGGCCTTTTTAAAAAGTGACATATCCTCAGGATGTTCACCTCTTGAGGTGACTTTCACCGACCAGTCCGACGGAGGCTATTCATGGAGATTTGATCCGGGCGACGGATCGGCTCCCGTAAACTATGATCTTAACTCTGCGACAGCCCATCCACCTCCGCCCGATCCGTTCACATATACGCACACCTATACCAATACAACCAGTGAGCCCATCGGGTACCAGGTTACCTATCTGGTGAGGAATGAAAGCGGGTGTGCCGACTTCTTCACCAAAACAATCGTTGTTTACCCTGAAATTGAATCGGATTTTGCCGTAGATGTCGATGAAGGCTGTCATCCTCTTGAAGTTTCATTTGAGAACATGTCCACCGGCAATACCGACACATGGTACTGGGATTTCGGTGATGGAGGGTCCTCTGTGGAAGAAAACCCTGTACATACATACCGCAACCTTTTCGGGCCGGACAGTGAAATGTTTACGGCCAGGCTGGTTGCCATATCCCCGTATTTTTGCAGGGATACTAGCTGGCACCCCATTACGGTAAAGCCGCATATTGAAGCCCTGTTTACTTTTGATGAAGTATCATCCTGCACACCCTATGATGTTGAGATCTCCAATCAGTCATTTGGCGCCGACTCCTATTTTTGGGATTTTGGTGATGGCACAACTTCAACAACATCTGACCCTGTTATTTATAAAACCTTTGTAAATTCCGGTACCGTCCCTGTGGTTTACACTATCACCCTGCTTGTTGAAAATGATGAAGGGTGTTTCGATATAATGGAAAGGGAACTGACCGTTTTCCCGGATGTAACTGCTGAATTTATTCCGGTACCCGATGAGGGTTGCTCTCCGCTGGCAGTCGGATTTATCAACAATTCATCAGGTGCGGCTTCATATCAATGGGATTTCGGTGATGGAGGCTCTTCATCCGAAGCTGATCCAGTGCATATCTATGACAGGAATCTTACAGGTGATGATTTGATCTATACCGTGCGGCTGGTGGCCGTGTCGGCCGATTATTGCACAGACACCGCTTTTTATGATGTAACTGTCCATCCCTGGATCGAGGCTTCATTTGCCGCAGAATCCGTAACAGGCTGTCATCCCTTTGACATTGAGATCAATAACCTGTCAACAGGTGCCGATACCTATCACTGGGATTTTGGTGACGGCACCACATCAGCTACTTCAGATCCTGTTATCATCCATACATACCGGAATACAACCGGAGGTACAGTAGTCTATCCGCTTGCACTTATCGTGGAAAACAACCAGGGTTGTACCGATACCCTGATCAGGCATATTACGGTCCATTCCGAACTGACCGCCAACTTTCTGCCGGATATACTTGAAGGATGCCATCCCCTCACCGTCTCATTTACCGATATGT
The DNA here is from genome assembly GCA_007123885.1 of Bacteroidales bacterium. Taxonomy (GTDB): domain Bacteria; phylum Bacteroidota; class Bacteroidia; order Bacteroidales; family PUMT01; genus PXAP01. Next base: position 11,484 of record SLGC01000283.1, read on the forward strand.
CGGTCAGTGCTGCTACATGGCACTGGGATTTTGGTGACGGCGCAACTTCTGTTCTCCCGAACCCGGTTCACACCTTTACCAATTACGGTACAAGCGATTCCGTCTATATTGTCACCCTCACAACCACCTCCGGCGATGGTTTATGCATGAAAACGGTCGCCTGGCCCATCAGGGTCCAAGGAATATCGGAAGCCGCATTTTCGGTTTCCACTGCATCAGGTTGCTCACCTTCAGAAATTATCTTTGAAAACCAGTCCACCGGAGGATCGGAGTATACATGGGATTTTGGTGACGGAACCATTATCAATACCACCGATACCGGCCCTGTAGCCCACATTTTCAGCAATCCTGATTTTACAGTCAGCCGGGATTACGAGGTGATCCTGAGGGTTGAAAACTATGCCGGATGTGACAGTGAGGAACGGAAAACAGTTACAATCCACCCTGATATAGAAGCAGGTCTTGCAGCTTCGACAACCGGGGGATGCCATCCCCTGACGGTTGACTTCACCAATTTGTCAAATGGAGGTCAAACTTACAGGTGGGATTTTGGAGATGGTTCATCCTCTTTCCTGGAAAATACCTCTCACACATTTACAAATTACAGCAGCGGTGATATCGTCTATACGGTCAAGCTGCTTGCCATTGCTCCTAATAATATCTGCAGGGATTCCGTAACTATCGACATCCTTGTTCATCCCTATGTAAGAGCCGATTTTTCAATCCCGCTTGCACTGGATTGCAGTCCGTCAGACGTTGTTTTCGAAAACAACTCTGTAAATGGCGCCCTGTACCACTGGGATCTGGGAGATGGAAGCACCAGGGTCACCACCGGGACGGAACCTTTTGTGCATACATTCATCAACCCGGACTTTGATAATGGTGCCGAATTCCTGGTAACGCTTATTGCAGAAAATCATGCCGGATGCCCTGATGAAATTACAAGAAGTGTCCGGGTTCATCCCGCCGTCGAAGCAGCATTTTCCGCCAGCGTAGCCGAGGGCTGCCATCCACTTACGGTCAGTTTTGGCAATGAAAGCAGAGGAGGGGACACCTGGCTGTGGGAATTCGGAGATGGCTCATCCAGCCAGAGCTTTTCACCTGTCTACACCTTCCATAATTATACCGCCATACCACAAACTCACCAGGTCAGACTGACGGTGTGGTCGCGGGATAGTTGCGTCAGTGAAGAGGTTATGGACATTACCATACATCCGTCACCCGTTGCAAGGTATGAGACGGACCGGGTAATCGCCTGTCCGCCGTTCGATCTTGAAGTACATAATACAAGCCTTAATGCGGCAAATTACAGGTGGGATTTCGGCGATGGCACTATCATTGCAACAAGTTCTGACGGACCGGTAAGCCATATCTATGAAAACAGCACGGATGATATTGTGGATTATGATCTGAAGCTTATCGCGGAATCATCCTTCGGCTGCCTGGATTCCACGTGGCAAAGTATGTATGTTTATCCCGGGGCTGTTGCGGCTTTCAGCTCGGTTACAGAAGGATGCAGTCCGTTGACTGTCCATTTTGAAAACAATTCGGTCCGTGGCCGGACATATCACTGGGATCTTGATAATGGCATAACCATGAGAGTTGCCGAACCTACCTACATATACCATAATCCTGCAGGGGATGACGCAGTATTCACGGTTACCCTGACGACCACAACCCAACATGGTTGCAGGGATACGGCAACAGACGACATAACTGTGTATCCCCAGCCAGTGGCTGAATTCATCGCCCTCCCAACCCATCAGGTCTACCCATCGGCAACTGTCAGCCTTGTCAATGAAACTAATCAGGGGTCGTATCAATACTCATGGGATATGGGAGACGGTTCTTCTGCAGCCGGAAGGGATCCCGGTCCGCATATCTATGGTCATTGGGGTGAATATATAATAACCATGAATGTCTACAATGCACACTGTTCAGATTCGGTTTCCCGGAAGGTACGTATTATACCCCCTCCCCCCGTTGCCCTGTTCGATTCGCTCTACAGCGGTTGCGTACCGCTGGATGTCAGGTTCAGGAACAGATCGCAATATGGCAATTCTTACCTGTGGGAATTTGATGACGGCCATACATCTTCCGAATTTGAGCCTGTCCATACTTTTACGGAACCCGGACTGTACAATGTCAGGCTAACCGTGTCCGGCGATGGCGGGGTGGCCTATAGTTACAGAATGGTAGAGGTTTACAGGAAGCCTGTTGTCCTGTTCCGGGTTGCACCGGAGCTGGTGATGTTGCCGGACCAGGAAATCCAGCTTTTCAACATGTCGGAATACGGAGTGAGCTGGTTATGGGATTTTGGAGATGGTAATACCTCTTTTGAAAAGAACCCGGCACATCTTTACAGTGAAACAGGTATTTATACAATATCCCTGGATGTGTGGACCGAACATGAATGCACCGACAGGTTGATCCTGCCGGAAAGTGTAACGGTTGAAGGGAGGGGATTCATCAAATACCCCAATGCATTCAGGCCGGACCCCTATGGCACTACCGGCGGCTACTACGATCTGAATGAACCAACGCGGAATCATATCTTCAGACCATTATGGGAAGGAGTTATAGAATACCGGCTCCATATCTACAATAGATGGGGTGAGCTTCTCTATATCAGTGATGATGTGATGAAAGGCTGGGATGGTTATTACCAGGGCAGCATTGCCAAACAGGATGTGTACGTGTGGAAGGCATGGGGAACTTTTTCCAACGGCCGGAAATTTGTACTGGCCGGGGATGTAACACTTCTCCGGTGATCACTGACTCTTCGGAGACTCAAAAGTCGATATCATTTATCCCCTCCCAGCCATCTGGAGTCTTCATAACGGCTGTTTTCATCATCATAGAGTTCGTCTCTGTCATGATCCTTTGGTAAATCATATCTTCCTCCGAACAAAAATATACCGCCGAGGATCAATAATCCGCCGAAAAGTTGCCACAGGGCTCCTTCATCGGCAACAGAGATAACGACCGGAGAGGATCCGGAGGTGCAGCCGGATATTGCAGTTATAATAATATATATAAGAACCGGCATCATGTTGAAGGTTTTGTCCCTTTTTCCTTTGTACTGATAGTTAGAAGAAAAAGTTTCAATTTTGCCGGGTTAACTGACTTTTTTTCCTATCCTTTCTATCCTGGCCGCCGCAACCTTTGTCTCAGGTATCTTCGCGCCGGGATCGAGCGCTGAGCTGGTGAGCAGGTTGGATTTGTGGCCACGGGGGCATGCCAGCTTAAGCACGAACCCTGTCTATCCTGGCCGCCGCAACCTTTGTCTCGGGTATCTTCGCGCCGGGATCGAGCGCTGAGCTGGTGAGCAGGTTGGTATGGGTATCTTCGAAATGAAAGGTCATCGAGACAATGCCCGGGGGACAAATGTCGGTGATCTTTATTTTAACATCCAGGCTACCCCGGCGGGTGGTGATCATAACCGTTTCTTTATCTTCTATGCCGAAAATATCGGCATCGGCAGGATTGACAAGCAGGAGTTCGCCCGGATCAAGCATTCTCAGGCCCCTTACCCGGCCGGTCATCGTGCTTGTATGATAGTGATAGAGGCTGCGATCTGTGGTCAGGATCAGGGGATAATCACTACAGGGCGACTCGGCCGACGGGATATATCTCAGCGGCATGAACCTTCCTTTCCCGGAGAGAGTCTGGAACTTTTCCCCGTGAAGGAACCCGGTTCCCGGGTGACCGGTGTCAGGACAGGGCCACTGCAATCCCCCGTTCTCAACTCTCTCATACGTGATGCCACCGTATACCGGTGTCAGCCGGTTTATCTCGTCCATTATCTGTGAGGGGGATGTATAGTCAAACCCGCCGGCTCCCATGCGTCGTGCTATTTCACAGGTAATCTGCCAGTCGGCCCTGGATTCGCCCACCGGTGCTATTGCCGGTCTTACCTTTTGTACCCTGCGTTCCGTATTTGTAAATGTACCCTCCTTTTCGGCAAAAGATGCAGCCGGCAGGATCACATCGGCATATTCTGCCGTCTTTGTCATAAAGATATCCTGTACCACGAAAAAATCGAGTTTGGGCAGAGCCTTCATTATTTTGCCCGAATCAGCCTCACTTAGCACGGGGTTTTCTCCCATCTGGTAAAGCGCTTTTATCTCACCCCTGTCAATGGCCCCGACAATCTCCGTATGTGTCAGTCCGGGCCTGTCACTAAGATCCGCTCCCCAGGCATGCAGGAATTTACCCCGCACCCTTTCATCATCAACCTTCTGGTAGCCGGGGTATACATTGGGCAGGGCACCCATATCACAGGCCCCCTGGACATTATTCTGTCCGCGCAGCGGATTTACTCCGGTGGATAATTTCCCGATATTGCCCGTCAGCAGCGCCAGGTTGCTTACCGCAAGCACATTGTCGGTTCCGTGCGAATGCTGGGTAATACCCATTGCATAAAGTATACTTGAAGGCTTTTCCCGGGCATACAGCCGGGCCGCCTGCTGCAGCTTCTCTTTCGGTACACCGGTGGTTTTCTCAACAAAATCAAGGTCAAATTCCCGGAGTGATTCAATGAAGAGATCAAAATTCTCTGTCCGCTCCGCTATAAATTCGGGGTCTTCAAGTCCCTCATCCATTATCACCCTCATCATTCCCATCATCAGTACAACATCCGTGCCCGGCCGGTGCTGCAGAAACAACTGCGCGTGGGAGCATAGATCGATCCTCTTGGGATTGGCAACTATCAGCGTGCCGCCATTTCGTACCGCCTTTTTGATCTGCAGCGCAAGTACCGGATGGGCGTATGTGGTATTTGTGCCGATGGCAAAAATGGTTCTGGTATTTGAAATTTCATCAATGGAGTTGGTCATAGCCCCGCTTCCAAAGCTCTGTGCCAGTCCCGAGACACTGGGGGCATGGCACAGCCGGGCACAATGGTCAATATTGTTGGTACCCATTACGGCACGTGTGAATTTCTGGATAACATAATTCTCCTCATTGGTACATTTTGCCGAGGCAAAACATGCAAACCGCTCCTTTCTGTAACCTGAGAATTTCTCAGCTATAAGGTCCAGAGCCTCATCCCACCCCGCTTCAACCAGCACGCCGTTTTTGCGGATAAGCGGCACTTTCAGGCGCTGGGTGTCATTGACAAACTCATATCCGAACCTGCCCTTAACGCAAAGGCTTCCTCTGTTGGCGGGTCCCTCCCTGTCGCCTCTCACGCTAACAACAGAATTTCCCCGTGACCCGAGGTAGATGGAACAGCCTACCCCGCAATAGGGGCAGATCGTCCTGGCTTCCCGCGAAGGATTTTGAAATTCCTTGAAAGTCAATGCCCCTACAGGGCACCGGGCAACACATTCGCCGCAGGATTTGCAAGCTGAATCGAACAGTGGCTGGTTGTTGAAGGTGGAAATTATGGTATGCGGTCCCCTGTTGACATAGTCGATGGCATTTATCCCCTGCAGCTCATCGCAGGTGCGGACACAGATACCGCACAGGACGCACTTGTTCATGTCGAGGGTAAAAAAAGGGTTGGAATCATCCACGGGAAGTTGCTCGATCCTGTGGCGCATCATGCTGTCGACATCCGGGTCCAGTCCAACGAAGGATGTCACCCTTTGCAGTTCGCAATGGTTGTTTTTGCTGCAGGTAAAACAGGTGCGGGTATGGTTTGCCGAAATAAGTTCTGTCGTGGTGCGCCGGATTTCACTGATCCCGGTGCTGTCTGTAACGACGTTCATCCCCTCTTCCACAGTTGTTGTGCAGGAGGTGGTAATTCCCCTGCCACTTATCTCGACAACGCAGAGCCTGCACATGCCGGCCGGCTTCAGGTCCTCGTGGTGGCAAAGGTTGGGGATATAAATATCATTATCGCGTGCGGCATCGATGACAGTCTGTCCCTTATTTGCCGAAACCGGGATATTATCTATCACTATATTAACTCGTTCCATTACAACCTCAGTTTGATTCCACTTTTTCCGGTTTCCCGGAAATACAACGTACTGCGCTGAACTTTTCGGGGCATGCCTCTATGCATACACCACATCTGGTGCAACCACTCTGGATAATGGTATGCGCCTCCCTGGGTTCCCCCTCGATTGTATCGACCGGGCATCCTTTTGCACATAACCGGCAGCCGGTGCAATCCTCCTCAACAATCATGAAGTGGATAAGATCCCGGCATACTTTTGATTTGCAGCTGTGATCAATGATATGGCTTTCATACTCATTCCTGAAATAGCGGATGGTGGTAAGCACCGGGTTGGGCGCCGTCTGTCCCAGTCCACAGAGCGAACCCTTTTTGACCCCGTTACCCATCCTTTCCAGCAGTTCAATATCTTCGATCCTGCCCCTTCCGCCGGTTATATCGTCAAGTATTTCAAGCATCTGTTTTGTTCCCCAGCGACAGGGAATACATTTTCCGCACGACTCCTGCTGTGCAAAATCAAGAAAATACCTGGCAACATCAACCATGCAGGTATCCTCATCCATCACCACCAGACCGCCGCTGCCCATTATTGTCCCCGCCTTGTTTAGCGATTCGTAATCGACATTCAGATCAAGCATATCTGCAGGCACGCATCCTCCTGAAGGCCCTCCTGTCTGGACCGCCTTGAACTTCTTGTTGCCCGGTATGCCTCCGCCGATGTCAAATATTATTTCCCGAAGTGTGATTCCCAGAGGAACTTCTATCAAACCGGTCCGCCTGACATTACCCACCAGCGAAAAACTTTTTGTTCCCCTGCTTTTTTCCGTGCCGGTTTCGTTGAACCAGCCGGACCCGTTTTGCATTATTTTGGCCACACACCCCAATGTCTCGACATTGTTTATAGTTGTCGGCCTGCCCCAGAGACCGGAGACGGCAGGAAAGGGGGGCCTTGGCCTGGGCACGCCCCTTTTGCCCTCGATAGAGGCTAGCAGGGCAGTCTCCTCGCCGCAGACAAATGCACCGGCTCCCTCTTTGATCTTGATAGTGAAATCAAAACCCGAATCAAGTATATTTTTACCCAGCAGATTGATCTGTTCAGCCTGGCCTATTGCCTGCCTCAGCCGTTGCAGGGCAAGGGGATATTCCGCACGGCAGTAAATGTACCCAAGTCCGGCACCAATGGCATAACCTGCAATTATCATCCCCTCGATCAGTGCATGAGGATCGCCCTCAAGCAGTGACCTGTTCATGAATGCGCCGGGGTCCCCTTCATCGGCATTGCAGACCAGGTATTTCGGCTCGCCTTCGGCATCCCTGCAAAACTGCCATTTCCTCCAGACGGGAAAACCTGCTCCGCCCCTTCCCCTTAGTCCGGAATCTCTGATCTCATCGATAACATCTCCGGGTGCATTTCCCAGGGCCCTGATAAGTCCCCTGTAGCCTTGTCTGGCCAGGTAATGGTCGATGTCGCCGGGATCGATGATGCCGCAGTTGTTAAGCACCTTCCTCACCTGCAGCCTTAGTACCGGAGTATCGAAAAGCCGGGGTATTCCGTCCAGTTTTCCTGTCCCGATGCTGCCCAGTGCGAGCTTTTTCGGTGGACTGTTTTCGCCGATATGCTTTCCGATCAGTTCAGGGACCTGCCTGCTGCTGATATTACCGTATAGAACGGCAGGCTGACCCGGATTGGATATATATACCAGCGGCTCGGCATAGCAAAGGCCGATACATCCGGTCTCTGCCACATGGAAGTCAATGTTCCTTCCAGCAATATCCTTCCTGATGGCTTCCAGTACATCAAGGGCTCCGGCCGACCTGCCGCAGGTTGCGGTTCCTACCATAACAACAGTCCGGGTACCATTCTGCAACTCATTCCATCTCTCCGATGCAACTTTATAAAGCTGGTCATTATCCGTTCTTCTTCCTGTCATCCCTGAATATTTTTTTTACAGCTTTGGTGGTGAGATTAGCCTTCACCTCATCATTGATCACAATGCAGGGAGCCAGGCTGCAAGCGCCGATACAGGCAACCGTCTCCAGTGAATATTCCAGGTCTTCCCTGGTCTCTCCCGCCTTGATATTAATCTGGTTTTCTATCTCATCAAGTATTTTCGGTGCATTTTTTACATGGCATGCGGTGCCGCGGCAAAGCATGATATGTTTCTTTCCGATTGGAGCGAAACGGAACTGCGCATAAAAGGTAGCCACTGAAAACACCTTGCTTTCGGGAATATTGAGAAAAGAGGCGATCCTTTTCATAGCCGTTTCGGAAATGAACCCCTCTACATTCTGCACGTGTTGTAAAAGAGGAATCAATTCTTCCTCTTTTGCCCGGAAATCCTGAAACAATTCAACAAATTTATCATCCATAAGTAATTGGCTTGCATGAATTTGTAATTCACGGGTTTAAACAATAAGACATCACAAATATATTAATATTTATAACTATTAACCAATGTACAGATGTAGAAATGTTCAATGAACTGCAAACGAAATTACCTGCAACCGGAAGAGGCAGGTGCCGGACCTGAGCATCCGGTATTGCAACTAAAGCCGGAAGAGGCAGGAGCCGGAACTGCATCCGGCCGAAACAATGATTTTACAAGGCGGCTAAAGGTCCTGCTGCTATAACTCTTTAATATATATATTGGCGAACTGTACAGGGTCTCCATGGTGTTGCAATCCTATGGGGCCTTTCCCGGGCATTCCCGGCAATATTGCCTCATCAATAACTGTTTTACCGTTCAGGATACAGGTTACCCGGTCATCAACCACTATAATCTCAAATCTGTTCCACTGTCCGGGAGGATTATCGGCATTTACAACGGGAGTGGCGCCCCGCCTTACCGAAGGCGGCATATCTGGATCTGTCCTGTAGCCGTATATTTCTCCGGAACCTACGGGCCAGGACCAGATATTGAACTGGCTTTTAGAGCTCCCCCGTATATAGATCCCGCTGTCGCCTGCATCGTTTATTGGAACGGTGATCTGCCTGCCTTCTGCATCCTCTGCATATGAACCGTCGGGAAGGATAACCGGACGTTCCATAACAACAGGTTCTCCAGTCAGCCGCCAGTCAACTATCAGGTGAAAATTGCGGAATTCCTCCTTTGTCCACAGGTCCTTTACCCCGGCCGGGCTCTTTCCGTCATAATCCAGGATCCATCCATCGGGCACCCAGTGGTTCTCACTTCCGGGGGAAACTACCCATTCTCTCAGGTCATTGCCGTTATACAGGGGCCGAAATGGTTGTCCTGTCTCTGCAACTACCTGTGCAGGCGGTGTTTGTCCGGGCAGCTCCATGATCCGGATGTTGCGGAAATGGGCTTCGCTTCCTTCGGCTTCAATACAGATGTACCCCTTCCGGGGATATGCATGATAACCCCTGTTAACCTCCACGCCGTTAACATGTAATATAATGGTACCGTCACGGCTCTCCACCCGGTAATGGTTCCACTGGCCTGCAGGGTTATTCCTGTTTACCTCGGGTAAGGAGCGGTTCCAGCCCCTGGGATGCTGCTTCCACGGGGTCATGTTTGCCCCGTGGATAGGAAAGATATCACCTCCGTTCCCATCCAGTACCTGCACCTCTATTGCCCGGGTAAAAGGACGGCCCACCGCAGGGATCGGATCCGAATGGATGAAAAGACCGGAATTGCCACCCTTGACCACATGCTTCCATTCCAGCTCCAGAATATAATTCTGGTACATTCTTTCGGTGCGCAGCACTCCGTGGGGAATACCGGTAGTCACGATCATATTGTCCCTGACGGTATATGTCTCCGGAGCTCCGTTGACATTTATCCATCCATCCAGGTTCCTGCCATTGAACAGGTAAACAAATTCTTCTTTAAGCTCCTGTCCGTACAGGTTTGAAATATTCCCAAAAAACATGCCGGCTGAAAAGCCCGACAGGATAGTTAAAATAATGCAATACTTTTTCATTTCAATAAAACAGGTTAATAAGGGTTATTATTATATTGATTACGAAACATACCGGTCAGCAGGGAGGCATCAGTATCCTGCAGGAGTTGTCAGCAAAAGCATTGAATCGCGCAAATCGTAGATGATCTTTACATAGACATTTTCGCCACGCAGGTGTATAACATGGAAATTCCTGTCGGCAAGCTGCCAGGTCTGCAGATGGGTGATGGATGTATGCCTTGCCACAAAGGAATCCAGCACACCGAGAAATGAATGATAACCGTAATACCGCGGTATAAGGATTTCTGAATAATCGGTTTTCCCGCCGTCACTACAATCTGATCTTTTTTCAATAATCTCACCATTAACATACCAGGCAAGAGATTCGGAAAAGGATATTTTTTTCTTTGCACAGCTGTCTGTACCGTTTGCCCCAGCCATTAAAGATTGTAATGGCAGAAGAAAAACCAGAAATACAAATACAGCCCTTCCAAAATTTGCCCTGTCTGTTCCCGAACCGGCAGGATGACGGTAACTGATACCGGCCATGCCGGCTGAAGGGGCTGCAGCTCCGGTAAAGCCTTTGTACACAAACAGGCGCCGGCTTAATCTCTTTGTCATATTTTACAGGCTTTTAATGACAATATTATGAAAATAAATCTAAAAAATTCACTAAAATCGGACTATCCACCCCTGAAAGAGGTGGCTTTAACCCCGATTTTTGCTACGCACCGCGAATTTTTTTAATCGCACATGCCTTTCGGGCAAAGTCCCGCCAGAACATGACCGCGACTGAAAGAAGCGGGTTTTAAGTTAAACTAAATCCGCAGCTGAGACAGAGGATTAAACCAATAAACAATATAAATGATGAATAGTTCTCCTTTGCAAAAAATTGCCGTTGATTTTCCGGTTTCCCGCCTGTTATCATTTTAAAATCACATTCCGGTTATTCATGGTATTTAAAGTAAATTAAGAATTCAAAATTTG
>SLGC01000110.1 GCA_007123885.1 Bacteroidales bacterium
AAAATCTTGACCGTGACGGTATCGACGAGAAATCTCATATCGAAACTGTGTATAGGAAACTCGGAAGTATTTCAGCATCGTTACTTCAAGTGAGTTATAAGAAACCGGAAGAAAAACCGGCAGCGGAAACCGGAAAACCTCTTGCAGAAAAGCCAGTTGCAGAAAAACCGGCAGCGGAAACCGGAAAACCTGTTGCAGAAAAGCCAGTTGCAGAAAAACCTGCCGAAGTTGACAAAACTGCCGAAAAAGCCACAGTTGAAGAACAGCCTGACATTGAAAAGGCTGATAAAAAACCCGGGGTGGAGGAAGGATTAGCTTCCGGGGAAAAGGATGTTTTCAAACATAAGGTACGAAAATTGACCGGGCCCACGGTGGTGGGCAAAATTGACCTTCCGGAAAAGAAAAAGCCGGTGGCTTCATCAGGAGATAATGAACGGGCAAAGAAAAAGAAAAGAAAAAGGATAAGAAAGGATGGCCTGAAAGCACAGGCTGACCATAAAGATGAAGCTGCAGCTAAACAACAGCCTAGGGCAGGTGAAGCTCCAAAGTCAAAAGTCCGGAAAAGCAGGAAGCGTCCTGTCAGAAATGAGATCAGTGAAGAGGATGTTCAAAAACAGATCAAGGATACACTGTCAAGATTAACCTCAAAAGGAAAATCAAAAGGTGCAAAATACCGCAGGGACAAAAGAGAAATGCAAAACCTGAAGCACCAGGAGGAAGAGGAAAGGCAGGAACTTGAAAGAAAAACTATTAAAGTTACAGAATTTGTAACTGTAAATGAACTGGCAAACATGATGAATGTTGCAGTTACCGATATCATTTCATCCTGCATGAGCCTTGGACTTTTTGTGTCTATAAATCAGCGCCTTGATGCGGAAACCATAGCGCTGGTAGCAGAAGAATATGATTATAAAACAGAATTTGTCACTGTTGACCTGCAGGATGATATAGTGGCAGAGGATGAGGGTGACGATGAAAGCGTACTTGTCGAGCGATCACCGATCGTTACTGTTATGGGCCATGTGGATCATGGAAAAACATCACTGCTTGATTTTATACGCCATGCAAATGTTATCGCAGGTGAAGCCGGCGGAATTACCCAGCATATCGGTGCATATAATGTTGAACTGGAAAACGGTAAAACCATTACTTTCCTCGATACACCGGGTCACGAAGCTTTTACCGCAATGAGGGCCAGGGGAGCTAAGATAACAGATATTGCAATTATCGTTATAGCTGCCGACGACAGTGTTATGCCTCAGACAGTGGAGGCAATAAATCATGCCCATGCCGCTGGAGTACCTATTGTATTTGCTATTAATAAAATGGATAAGCCGGGTGCCAATTCAGAAAAGATCAAGGAACAACTTGCAAACATGAATTTTCTTACAGAAGACTGGGGCGGTAAATACCAGGTACAGGAAATTTCAGCCAAAACAGGACTTAATGTCGATCATCTTCTTGAAAAGGTGCTTTTAGAATCAGAAATGCTTGAATTAAAGGCAAATCCTGATAAAAGAGCCACCGGAACTGTCGTGGAATCAGAGCTTGATAAAGGAAGAGGTTACATTACAACCGTTCTGGTACAGTCCGGAACCCTGAAAATTGGTGATATTGTGCTCGCCGGGACCAATTTCGGGCATGTGAAGGCGATGCATAATGAAAGGGGGAAACCCATACGTGAAGCAGGCCCCTCGGCACCGGCCCTTATTCTCGGGTTGAACGGGGCGCCCCAGGCAGGAGACAACTTTAATGTGATGCCGAATTATAAGGAAGCCAGGGATATTGCAAACAAGAGGGAGCAGTTACAGAGGGAACAGGGACTGAGAACACAAAAACATATAACCCTTGATGAGATCGGACGCCGTATAGCCATTGGCAACTTCCAGGAACTCAATCTAATAGTTAAAGGTGATGTTGATGGATCTGTTGAAGCCATCTCCGATTCTCTTATAAAACTATCAACCGAGGAGATCCAGGTCAAGATAATACACAAAGCCGTGGGACAGATATCTGAATCCGATATTCTGCTGGCCGCGGCCTCAAATGCGATTGTTGTGGGATTCCAGGTGAGGCCCTCAATGAATGCCAGGAAGCTGGCAGAAAAAGAGGAGATTGATATCCGCCTCTATTCAATTATATACAATGCCATCAATGAGATCAAATCGGCTATGGAAGGTATGCTTTCACCTGAAATCAAAGAAGAGGTGGTAGCTACCCTGGAAGTCAGGGAAACCTTTAAAATTACCAAGGTCGGTACTGTTGCAGGCTGCTTTGTAAAGGATGGGAAAATTCACAGAAATACAAGAATCAGGCTGATACGTGATGGTATAGTTGTACATACGGGCGAACTGGGGTCCCTGAAAAGGTTCAAGGATGACGTAAAGGAGGTCAATTCCGGATATGAATGCGGACTCAATATTGCGAACTATAATGATTTAAAAGTCGGCGATATAATAGAAGGATACCGGGAGGTTGAATACAAAAAAACACTCTGACCCCCCGGTATGAAATTATTCAATCATAGATTCGGATCAGGATTCAATTAGTTCCCGGTACTGGTCGGCGGAAAGCAGTTCGTCGTACTGGCCGGGATCTGTCATTTTGATCCTGACCATCCATCCTTCGCCATAGGGATCCTTATTGACTATATCAGGAGTGTTGGCAAGCCTGGGGTTTACCTCTGCAACCTCTCCCGAAGCGGGCATGAACAAGTCGGAAACAGTTTTAACAGCTTCTATTGTGCCAAATACCTCATCCTTGTCCAGGGTCTCTCCTTCTGTCTCGATTTCAATGAAAACTATGTCACCAAGTTCACCCTGAGCAAATTCAGTAATCCCTATAACAGCTTCATCGCCTTCTTTCCGAATCCATTCATGATCCTTTGTGTACTTTAATTCATCTGGAATTTCCATAAAAGTATGTTTTGAAGATAAGTTAAATAAAAATTAAGCCTGTAATTCAAAAATAATCATTTTTTGCAAAACTACACCTGAGTTATAGTAGTAAAAGGAAGAAATATCAGGTTATTCCTGCATAAGGATCATTTTTTAACTCTATTAAAGTCTGCCGGCAGATGGTATATTGCCAAAGCAGTGATCATGATTTTTTATAATCTGTGAGAGATGATCTAAATGAATATGGTACAGAAGAACGGAGTATAATTTTAAAGCAGAGGGCGAATAAGTACCTGTTACTGTATGAGGTTAAATCTCAGGCTGAATCCCATGCTGGTATTGGTAGTCGGGTACGAGAGGCTTACAATCGGCTTGTTTACGACCCGGTCTACAAAGACCCGCACATCAAAACGGTTGCTAATAATATAATCGGCCGAAGCATTCAACGAGATAATGGTTTGCCCGGCAGTAGGCTGAATGCCATCTTCGGCCAGACGTCTTACGATTGTCATATTCTCCCTTATTGAAAGGTCGGCTCTCAGATTCAGATCACTACTCAACTGCCTTTGAGTACCAGCTGCCCGGTAAATAATCTGAACATCCCTGAACCTGTAGCCAATACCCATTATTATCTCTTCGCTCATTAATTCAGAGATCTGGTTGTTAGCAAGGCTTAAAGATACGGTCCGTGATTTTCTCAGTTCGGTTCTCGAGGTGAAGTTATTGTTCCATGTAATATCAAGATTTATCAGGGGGTTGAATTGTTCCTGTATGGCCACAGATAATATATCGTATTGTGGAATGAAATTGGCCTTTGAATGGTCTCTTACATAACTGAACCCGTCAGTTTCACTGAAATAATTAGAATTAGTAATATAATTCGATATGCTGTAGGTAGAACTGTAAGAATGATTTATGTTGGCAGTCTGGATAAAGCGGTTCAATAGCGGAATCCGGGAAAGACCATCATAAGCAACTCTCCAGTTTGGCAAAGGAATTACCGGAAAGGTGCTCAATGTTACCTTGCCGGGATTCAATCCACCGTATGCCGCCATAAAGGCAGGTTTGAGTACTTGCTGTGACAGCGCACCGAAGCCATCGGGAAAACCGTCCTCATCACGAAGGCCCGGATCGTAACCTTCAGAATACCCGCGTTCCCGGGCCAGCCTGTCGGCAATAATCCTGCGGTGATTTTTGAAATCTTCATATGCAACGGAAAAATAGGAATCTTTGGCTGAAGGTCTTTCAAACGCGGTTTTCCACGACATAAAGCTCATATTGAAATTACCTGAATTGATCCGGCCGGAGGCGTGGAAATTTCCATACCTGTCGGCATAATAAAATTCCTGCATGTTTTCTACAAACGTACGTCTTGCGGTAACATCTATTCGCAACCCGTTAACCGGTTCTATTGTACTTCTGAAATTGAAAGTATTGCTGTGGCTCATCATAAACGGCTCATTCAGGGTAGTATCGGCAGTTACCCACCCTCTTCCTATCGATTTCCATGCAAAATCGGGATCCTGATATCCCAGGATAAACGGAAAGCCCGGAGCAATTACCTTGTTAAACTCCTGTGTACCCATCAGATCTGTCCCTGGCAGGTATCCATACATAATCGTCCCGTCAGTATGCTGGTAGGTAACTCCTATATTGCGGACTGCCATCAGCAGCCTGGCGCCACTTTCAGCTACCCCGGTAAGAAAGGTCCTTTGTACCTCAACATTTCCCTCCACCACAACCGAAGCTCCGATTATATCACGGTCAGAGATGAAATTTACCCTCCGGTCGCTCAATATATCGGTTTTTCCCCTGGCAGGACGGCCCTGGTCATCAAGCACTCTTACAACTACTTCCCTTGTGTTCAGGTTGTGGTTGATAGTATATGGATCATCGGCTGTAAGGTTGATATTGCTTCTTTCATAACTGACCCTGCGAAACTCGGGTTGACGGACTGCTCCCTGGCCGGACATTTGCCGCGATCTTTGGTTGATTCTCTGGAAGAAGCCAACTTTATTATAAAGACTGATCATATTGAACTGAGCTGTCAATTGCGATGTATTGCTGTTTTTAATAACATTGCCAAGGTTAATGTCAAGTGAGTCAGGAAGGATCATTCCGGCGTCCCAGCCGAATGTTGCATTATACCTGGCATTCATATTTATCCAGTTAAACAGCGGGATCTTATTTATCGGCAGATTATAGGTCAGATTCAATGAATGATAATACTGTGTTGTCCGGCCAAGGTTCTTAAGGTTTATCCATACAGAATCCTTCCAGTGCTGATAACCTCCCGGATCCCTGTACCGGTCGACGATGCCTTCCGGCTCATCAATACGTGCGGTATTTGTAGCGGAATATTCAAAACGTAACTGCCTGGTAAGATCAAAGTTCATATCATAAAACCTGTTCCACAGGAAATCCTTCTGATAAGTTGGCACAATGAGGAAATCGGGATTATTGATATTCCTTAGCTGGGTAGCATGGTAATACCTGGTAAGATCGGTTCTGAAGGATAAAAAAGAGGGAGTATAGTGAAAATTAAAATCCCTGATAATCCGCAAAGCTGGAGATCTCAGCAGGTTAACATTGCTAAAGGGCGTTATGTTCCTGGGCTGATTTGAAAAGTTATAGTTGATTCCCGCTCTCTGGTTTCTTTGCACCCTGTAGTCGGTATTTATATTGCGCCCCAGCATTTCGCTATAGGCGTAACTAAGGGACCAGTTGCTCAAACTGTAGATCCTTGGCCGTTCAGCAGCCCGGGCTACCTGGACATTTGTGAAGTTCAGGCTTTTACGTCTTGTATAATCCTGTGCCAGATTCCTTATTGAATCTCGCTGGTAGCTGTTTTCAGCTGAATTCAATGCATCCCTGAGTGGTACATCAGGATCAAGCGGATTGTATTTGGGATTAATAAATCCTTCTGAATATCCGATATACATGGGTATTCTCACTCCGGACCGGTCGCCGAAGAATTTGCCAAGTTCCATATTGGAGGATATATCATACTGGTTTACCTGTTCCTGCATTCTTTCATTAACCTTTTTTTCTATACTTCCGAATCCGGGCTGGTTTGTGGATCCGGCAACAGTTATACTGCCCAGGTCCGCCAGCCGCGCGGTAAAACGGGCATTGGCTGCCCAACCACCTTCTTCATTGAAGTTGGTAAGGCGCAATTCATTTACCCACACTTCTCCCGATTTTGGCAATCCATCGTCCGGCAGCGGATTATTAACATGGCTGCGATTGCGGATACCGATCATCATGGTTCGAATATTGCTGAGATTCGGATTCCCTACAACTTTGACCAGGTTATTCCCGTCAACCTGTATGAAGACTGTTGTCATGGTAATACCGGATTCAGAATTTTGCATCAGCCTGTTCCTTTCCTGCTTTAGTTGCTGAAAAAGATCAAGCTCTACATCCAGCCGGTTTTCTGCCGGCCAGACAATTTCCCTGTCCCTGTCCCTGTTATTGTCATACCTTCCCGGAGGGGTTACTTTCAGGGGTATTTCATATTCGTAATAGTTATTCCTGTAATCTGTCCCCAGCCTTATAAACATTGTAAGTTCATCATCATTCAGATGGTGCGACGGCAATGCGGCTGCATGAACTTCCATCTGGATTTTCCTGTATTGCCTCAGATCAAGGTTTACATTCCTGAAAGCAGCCCTGCCATCACCATCCTCCAGATCTTCTACTTTAAGCACCATGGACTGCTCATTGAGTTGCTGCAGTTGCGGGTTGCTGGGATCAATAACCCTGTCAATCCCGGGAGGAAGAACATAGTTCACAGGGGTCTTGCTTGCATTTTCCTCAATATTGACAGCAGATATATCGAATGTTCCTCTTACAGGTTCGGGATATGCCAGTCCCTCCTGTCCTTCCATGAGTGAAAGGTTGTATTGTCTCCACTCACTTCGTACAAGGTCAAGGCGGGCAAACCGCATGATCACAGGATCCTCAAAACCGGTCAGGAACATTCGCATAAATCTGATTGATTTGAAATCCTGTATTGGTCCCACGGCCCTTTCATAATCGGACAGGGGAATTTTGAACTGGTACCAGTTTACCGGTGATTGTTCACCATTGGGAAATTTGACAGAAGTTCTTACCGAATCAACAACATAGTTATGTCCTACCCTGAGATCTTCGGGCCTAATGCTGATCCTGTACTGGTAATAAGCCTCTGACCTGTTCAGGGTGTTGTCACGGTTGATATCTTCGGTATTTGGAAGTGTGGTTGCGGAGGTCGGGTAATTCTCGGGCGACTGTCCCGAAGTGGGTGAATTACCCTCCATATTATTATAGTACTTGTACCTGGTCAGGATATCGGCTTCGACTGCATCCCATTCCCTGCCCCTGAAATAACGGTAATTGTCACCTGAGGGATCATTCCAGGCATTTTCGAATGCGGGTGAATCCTGGCCAAATATCCTGGCTATTTCATCAAGGTAATCTGAAAAAAAAGTTCGCTCATCTTCTGTCCGCAATCCATCCAGTCCGACATCCTGGTATTTGCGTGCATCAGGATCATTGTCAAATGCATTTACAAGAGACTGCTGCGTTGGCACACGACCCCATGCAGTGGTATCAACATCTGTAACCAGATCACTGGTGGGCAGACCATTCTCGAAACTTTTGCGGCCGTCTTTGAGTATATCCTCTGAAACATTTCCCAGATTTATGTAAAAATCACCACCACTGTAGTTTTCTGCATGTTCAATAAAAGGATCCATGAGCCAGAACTCCACGTATTCTATATTTGCAGCCTCGAAATCGGTAGTGAAAAGCGAACGCATGATCCCCCCCCAGCGGCGTGACGGATTTAGGAGGTTCCCGTTTGCATCAATTCCGGCAGAGTAGGCTGAGGGTCCGGAATCATAATTGTAAGGTCCTCTGTCACCCGGGTAATAGGCAAGATTCAGGACCGCTATGTTGGTGGGTATACCTGTCGGAGTTTCCCTGGCGGGAAAAAGCTCCCTTTCAAACACCTCCCTTACAAAATGGCTGGATTGCAGGTTGGGATTGTTCTTGATATGATTTGGAGTTGCGTTGGTGTTTCTTAAAAAAAGAGGATCTATCACATACCATGCCAGCAATGCCCTGTTATAACCATAGGCCAGGTTATTATTCAGTGCAGACTCCGGAAACATTGCCTGTCCTTCCGGGGTACTTGATATAATCCATGAGCCGGGAGTCTTCAGATCAATGGTTATTTTAGTGGCTTCAAAATCATCTATGTACGACACTCCTGCACGCCCAAGCGCACGTGAATGGCCGGGAATAAGATGTGCGAATTCACCCTGAAACGACAGGGTTGATACTTCCCTTGTTTCCAGGAAAGGAAGCCGGTCAATCAGGTTGGTCAGAAACCTGGATTCTGTCATATATGAGGTATTCATACCCCATATTGTATTTGAAATCGGTTCATCGCCGAAATTCACCTTCTGTGTCAGCGGGCGCTCCGTTAAATTCAAAATTGTAGCACCTATATTAAAATTATCTGAAACCCGGTAATCAAAGTGTGAACCGACAAGTGTCCGGGTTTGGATATTGAATAATGACTGGCTTTCCAGTGAAATTCTGACAGGAGTTCCCGATTCGAGGATCCCCTGGTTGATTATCTGCACCCTTCCCAAAGTATAATCTACCGTATAGTCAATGTTTTCAGTAAGCTGAAGTCCGCCTGCTGTAACATTTACCGATCCCCTGGGCACATTCATTGCATTCAGGGGAATTTCTGAGCCGGCTGATGACTGATAGGTACCGGCAAGCATGAATTTGTTCTTCTCGGCAACCTGCCTGGCACGGGTAAGCGTAGAATCGTAAAGCTCCTGGAACACATACCGGTTGGATATTGCATCATCGGCAAACCGCTTTCTGAGATGAGAGCCGAAAGGTTCCAGTACGGGGAATATTATTCTCCCATTTGAAGAATTCACCGTTATTCCTTCAATAAAATCAAATGAACCGTCAGGATAGGGGTCAAGCTGTGTATTCAGATTATCCAGGTTCATTATTCTAAGCAGGGTTTTTTCCCTGAATCTCCCTTCGGGAATATAATTCAATTGATTTCCGGTCTGGTCATCCTGGTACATCACGTTAAGCACGAAATTTCTGCGATCTATCTGCCATGCACCTATTGCATAAATGTTTTTCATCATCAGATCCCATGTCGGAAGTTTTGGGGTAAGATTTGTTCCCTTGAGCATCTTGACAATAAGCACTTCAGGTGCATTTATGCCTTCGCCGGAAAATTCACCGACCTGGTAGGTTTGTCCCCCGAAACTGTATTCATATGCAACGGCCAGCACTTCATCGGCATTAAGAGGGGTATTGAGTGATATATATCCAAGTCTTGAATTGATCGTAAATTCACGCTCTGTAAGTTTCCTGGCATTTTCAATCTCTTCATAATCCTGGCCTATGGTAAAGACGGGAGCAAGGGGCTGAAGAGTGGAAGTAACCTGGTTAATATTCCTGATACCGGCATAAGTTGTAGTCATCAACCGGTAAAGATCATTAAGGTCATTTCTGGGATGATTGCCCGAAACTGAAGGGTTGGGTTGAATAATATCCTGAGAAAAGATATTTGCCTGATTTTCTGCAAGGTCAATGAAACCTACAATATTCCTTGAATTCTCAAAACTATTAGTCTTATTGGTTATCCAGACTTCTACTCTTGTTATGTTGATTCCTGAGCTTATTACCGGCAAATTTGCAAGTGATGCCTCATAAGTGTCCCTGAAATAGTGAGAGAGAAAAAAGTGCCGGTTTGCATCATATTCATCTGCAAACACCTTGAATTCCTGAGTCTGGGCTCCTCCCCTGACTTCAATTACCGATGATTCTCCCTTTTGTTGCGAAAAGACACTAGTAACATTCAAATTTCCGAACTGCATTTCGGTTTTGAGCCCAAAAAGACTCTGGCTTCCGGTAATAAGCGAACCGGGAAGGGGAAGGTTTACATTCCCGGCTTCCACCCTTTTTACAATTTCATCCTCGCTTCCGGTATATTCAAGCTTTGTCTGATTCTCAAATTCAAACATAGCCTCCGTATTGTAATTGATGCCCATACGCACCCGGTCGCCTACGGTCCCGGTCACATTCATCTGTATCTTTTCCTGAAAGTCAAATGTTGTTGTGCGTCTCAGCTCTTCCTGTATATCAGGTCTCTCATTCTTAATGGTATTTATCCCGAAAATAAGTTCAGCAGATCCCTGGGGCTGGATGTTTACAATATTGCTGCCAAAGATCATATCAATGGCATCCCCTCCTAGTGAAAGACCGGGAATAAAATCAGACCGGCCATCAGTAGATACCCGGCGGGACCGCAGCTGCCAGTAGTCCCTCATAGATCTATCCATGTAATAATTGCGGTACTCATTGAAATCCATTACAACCGGTCTGCCGATTTCAATATTCCCGTACATTCTTCTAAGCAGATAGGAGTTTGATGCAATATTATAGTCTGTAATAAGCCTGAAGTGTGACGGCATGGGGATCCTTCCTCCCGGACCGTAAAGCCTTGGAGGGCCGGTTAAATTAAAACCGGTGAAGGAAATTGTATTGTGACTGGAAATATGATTGGTATCGGGACCCCGGGATATTTCAGCATGGTTTGCAGAGGAACGGAGTGCGGTGAAAGGAGATGATTCTTCGACTGAGTTAATTCCGGGTGCAGAATAGTCATTACTATGGCCGGGCACCTTGTGTCTGGTTGTAATACCTGGTGTCAGGATAAAAACCCACAACAAAAATAACCAAAAAACAGGACCCGGATATTTCGATGCCTTAACCAATATATAAGCCAATAAGTTTAATATCTAGAGTTTTTTTAAAGCCCTCTTTATCAGATCTTCTACAGATCTTATCTCACCCTCAGCCAATAACTGGTTAATTACCTTTTCAACCGCGTTTTTGGAAAAACCAAGCATTACCAAAGCTGATAACGATTCCTGACGGATGGTATTGTCTGAAGCAATATAAATTTCTTCACCTTCAAAGATCTTCCCGAGCTTGTCTTTAAGTTCAACAATTATTCTTTGGGCCGATTTAAGACCGATACCTTTAACTCCCTTAAGAACATCTACATTCCCACTTGTAATTGCTCTTTTGATATCAATTGGTGATAGTGATGACAACATAACCCTTGCAGTGTTAACTCCTATTCCAGATACAGTAATTAACTGCCTGAAAAGATCACGTTCGTGTTTGTCGGCAAATCCAAAAAGCAGATGCGCATCTTCCCTTACAACCTGGTGAAGAAACAAATGGGAAACCTGTTTCCCGCTGAGAAGGGAATATGTATTGAGTGAAATATTAACAAAATAACCAACTCCGCCGTTCTCGATTATCAGACTTGCCGGAGTAAGTTCAGTTATTTTCCCTGAGATATATTCGTACATGGTTTGTATGATGTGTATAAAAAAATTATTTTTAGGGGTTTATCTGCATTAAAGCCGGCTCCCGGTTTTGCCTGCCAAAACAGGTAATCCGGAAAAGGCCGGTTCGTCTATGATTGGTTATTTTTAAAGTATTTTTGCCTGGTGATTTAACGGTCTTTACCAGGCCAAAAATAACAAATCATATCAGATATCAAACGTAAGGAACTTTAAAATTACAATGCAAATATTTGAAAATACGGAAATAGCTTTCAGACACAGGAGTTACAAAGAGCTTAAAAAAGCAGCCATGCTTTTCAGGCTTATGCACTATCCGGGAATCATGAAAATATCAGGAGCAATTGCCAGAACTTTCATCCGGTTAAATCTGCCGGCAAAATGGCTTGTAAATCCAATAATCCGGCATTTCTGCGGTGGAGAAAACCTTGAGGAATCTGCCTCTCTGGTTGATTTTCTCTCCAGGTTCAATGTTTTTTCCGTCCTCGATTATGCCGCTGAAAACCGGCAATCGGAAGCTGAAATCAGGTCGGTGATTGAAGAGGTTATAAGAACGATGGATTTTGCAAAAAGAAATCCGGATGTTTTATTTTCTGTATTCAAACCATCCGCCCTTGCTCCGGTTGAGGTCCTTGAAAAAGCAAACTCATTTTATTCTTCAGACAGTACTTCAGCAGATGGGCAGGCTCAAGGAACAGAAAATTTCAGGAACAACATCAGAGTACTTTGCCAGAGTGCATTCGAGCGGGGAATCCCCGTCATGATAGATGCTGAAGAAAGCTATTATCAGGATGTTGTAGACGGTGTTGCAAGAGAAATGATGGAATTGTACAATAGGGAGAAGGCCATTGTTTTTAACACTATTCAAATGTACCGTCATGACCGGCTGGATTTTCTGCATGAATGTATCCGGCATTCCAGGCAAAATAAATATCATCTCGGATTGAAAATAGTACGGGGCGCTTATATGGACCAGGAAAGGTTGCGGGCCATTAAAATGGGATATCCTTCACCCATCTATCCTGATAAAAAAAGTACTGATGCCGCTTTTGATTCGGCAGTTTCTCTTTCCCTTCAAAATATAGACAGTACCAGTATTTTTGCAGGAACCCATAATGAAGACAGTATGCTGTTTTTAATGGAAAAAATGAAAGAGCACGGACTGAAAAAAAATGATCAGCGAATATATGTTTCACAATTGTATGGGATGAGTGATCATATAAGTTTCAATATGGCTTATGATACATATAATGTTGTAAAATATATCCCTTACGGGCCTGTAAACTACCTGCTTCCTTATCTTATCAGAAGAGCCGAGGAAAATAAATCAGTAGCCGGTCAGGCAGGAAGGGAACTTCATTATATCAATCTCGAAATCCAAAGAAGAAATTCAATTAAAAAAGAAAAATCATGGAAATAACCAACCAAAAGCAGGCAGTCAGTCTGAAAATCCAAAAATCCGTTGCACTTCTTGCCCTTATAATTATAATCGGACTGATCTATTTTGCCAACATCCTGTCGCACAGCACTTTTGGCTTGACAAGAAATCAAATAGCCCTTTTTATTGTTTCTGGATTCGCACTATTCTTTATTTTTCATTTCCTGCGTAATCACAATTATATCTATTATACCGATACGGGCAATAAATTTATATTAAGATATTTTTCCCTTCGCCCTTTTGCGGATAAAAAAAATGCCATAGAATTCAGTAAAGCTGAATTTCATAATTACGAAATTAATGTGTCAGCTCTGGGATTAAGAAAAGATCTTGTTATCTACAGAAAAACACCAAAAGGTCTGGCTAAGTATCCGCCCGTCAGCATAACGGCACTTGACAGAAGTGACCGGGAAAAAATGCTGTCATCTTTTCAAAAGCTTGTAATCCTGAACCAGGATAACGGTGGGTAAAAATATTCATGATATGTTTTAGAACTGTCTTTTGCCTGTTTGCTATACATTATACTGCTGACAGGATGATCGTTGCATTACGGTGACAGGATGTCCGGTATATTACATGAGGAAAATCATAAACATTGTGTTTGGGTTTCATTTACATTTGTTTTGCACAGATCATAATGGAGTGCGGCATATCATGCAGATAATCAAAAAACAACCAGATCATGAATGTAGACAAGTTAATGATTGACCTTGAAAAAAAGCACCCTGGTGAGCCTGAATACCTCCAGGCTGTTCGGGAAGTGCTTGAATCAATTGAGGAAATTTATAACCAGAACCCCCAGTTCGAATCAGCGGCTATAATTGAACGTCTTATTGAACCTGACAGGATCCTCACCTTTAAAATACCATGGATTGATGATCAGGGCCAGGCACATGTCAATATAGGCTACAGGATACAGTTCAACAATTCCATAGGGCCCTATAAGGGAGGACTGCGGTTCCACCCGAGTGTAAACCTGAGCATATTGAAGTTTCTTGGTTTTGAGCAAATATTTAAAAATTCGCTTACTACCCTTCCAATGGGTGGTGCCAAGGGTGGTTCCGACTTTAATCCCAAAGGAAAATCAAATGCTGAAATTATGCGGTTTTGTCAGTCATATATGCTGGAACTATGGAAGATAATCGGGGCTGATGTCGATATTCCTGCCGGTGACATAGGTGTTGGCGGAAAGGAAATAGGATATATGTATGGGATGTATAAAAAGCTTTCAGGTGAACACACCGGTGTAATGACAGGCAAGGGAAGAAGCTGGGGTGGCAGTCTTATAAGACCTGAAGCAACCGGGTTTGGAAATGTGTTTTTTGCCAGGGAAATGCTTAAGACCAGAGGTGAATCATTTATGGGTAAAATTGTTAGTGTCTCAGGTTTTGGAAATGTAGCATGGGGTGCAATTACCAAAGCTACAGACTTTGGTGCCAGGGTCGTGACTATCTCGGGACCGGATGGCTATGTATATGATCCTGACGGGATCAGCGGCGAAAAAATTGATTACCTGCTTGAACTGCGTGCATCAAACCAGGATATTGTCAAACCATACTCATACGAATTCCCGGATTCACAGTTCCATGAAGGGAAAAAATCCTGGGAAGTTAAATGCGATATAGCGTTGCCCTGCGCCACGCAAAACGAACTGGACAGGGAAGATGCCGAAATGCTTGTCCAAAACGGCTGCATTTGTGTATCTGAAGGAGCAAATATGCCCTCTACTCCCGAGGCGATTGAAGTTTTCATTGAGAACAAGATACTTTACGGACCCGGCAAGGCGGCAAATGCCGGGGGGGTATCGACAAGCGGACTTGAACAGACGCAGAATGCGATGAAAATAAGCTGGACTTCAGAAGAAGTAGAGGAAAAACTGCACCAGATCATGCAAAGCATACACGGATCCTGTGTAAAATATGGCACTGAACCTGACGGCTTTGTCAATTATATGAAGGGGGCCAATATTGCCGGTTTCATGAAAGTGGCCAACGCCATGCTTGACCAGGGTGTTATATAAGTACCAATTCATAATGGTTTTTGAAAAAAAGGAGGTTTTAATCTCCTTTTTTTTATCTTTATATGGATGATATCTGTTATTGCAGCTATAGATCAAATCTGCTATTCCGTTTACCTGCTTCTGTTCGAAATCAATATAAATTAATATGCCGAACCAGAACGACCCGCAGCTAAAATACCGTATTGGATTAACCCTTATCCCGGGAATAGGAAGTATTCTTGCAAAGAAGCTGGTAGAATATACAGGAAATCCGGAGGAGGTTTTTAAAACCAATAGGAGCCAGCTGGAAAAAATCCCCGGCATCGGTAAAAACCTTGCGGATAAAATAGCCGGGAGCCGGATTCTTTCAATGGCAGAAAAGGAAATTGATTTCATCACCAAATACAGGATCAGGGCCTTATGGTACCTTGATGATAATTATCCGCAGAGGCTCAGGCAATGCCCCGATTCACCCGTTGTTTTATTCACAAGGGGAAAAGAATGCCTGGATCATTCAAGGATAATAAGTGTGGTAGGTACAAGGAATGCCAGCAGCTACGGGCTGGACCTCTGCAGGAATCTGATACATGATCTTTCTGCAAAAGGCTACGACCCTCTCATTATGAGCGGACTTGCCTTTGGAATTGATATATGCGCACATAAGACCGCCCTTGAAAACAGACTTCTTACCATAGCCGCACTGGCTCACGGGCTCTCGACCATATATCCCAATTCACATCGTTCTATAGCTGAAAAGATTATCCGCCAGGGAGCCCTGGTAACAGATTTCCCAAGCACTGTCTTGCCCGAAAGAGGTAATTTTATAAAAAGGAACAGGCTCATTGCCGGCATGGCAGATGCCACCATTGTAATTGAATCGGGAACAAAAGGAGGAGCGCTTATTACGGCTGATCTTGCAAATTCATACAACCGTGATGTTTTTGCAATTCCCGGCAGGGTCTGTGATAAAAGGTCACAGGGATGCAACAACCTTATCAAGACCCATCGTGCTGCATTACTGGAAGAGGTTCATGATCTTGAATATATCCTCGGATGGGCTCCTGTAAAAGGAGAAGACGGAAAAACTGCAGGCCCTTCTCCGGACGGAATAACTGAAAATGAAAAATCAGTTCTCCTACTGCTTGCTGAAAACTCATCCGGAATGTCTGTTGACAGGATCTCCGGAGAAACAGGTTTCGGACCGGGTAAAATATCCGGGTTGCTTCTCGACCTTGAATTCAGGGGATTCATAACGAGCATGCCGGGAAAAATATATAAGGTGACAGACAAATTGCCATCAGGATAATTGCACAATTCTGAGCGGATCCGGGGTGATACCCGCCTCTAATTCATCGACAGCATCCCTGGCTGACTGTTCCGGCAGCAGAACCGGGAAAGGATCAACCCGGACTGCCATCTTGATTTATCAACAGGCATAATAAAGCTCCGCTGGCTGCTATCTTTTATTTATAAGTTATTTTCATGCCTTTTCCCGTAAAACAAAAGTTAAAATTGATTAATTTTGTCTTCTTTGTTTAACATTTACTTAAAAACCTTTACAAATGGATCCAAGAGTTGAAAAATTCATGATAATGATAGCCGGGAAAAATCTTGGTGAGCCCGAATTTCATCAGGCGGTTCAGGAAGTCGCCGAATCATTGATTCCTTTTATAGAAGAAAATCCCAAGTATAAATATGCCAGGATCCTTGAACGAATTGCCGAACCTGAAAGAATAATCATTTTCAGGGTTCCGTGGATCGATGATAAAGGAGAGATCCATATAAACAGGGGTTACAGGATTGAAATGAATTCGGCCATAGGTCCTTACAAGGGTGGCCTGAGGTTTCACCCGACAGTTAACCTTGGCATTTTGAAATTTCTTGCATTTGAGCAGGTATTTAAGAATTCTCTTACAACATTACCTATGGGCGGTGGTAAGGGAGGTTCGGACTTTGACCCGAAAGGAAAAACCGATAATGAAGTGATGAGGTTCTGCCAGAGCTTCATGACAGAATTGAGCAGGCATATTGGTCCCAACACGGATGTTCCTGCCGGGGATATAGGTGTCGGGGGCAGGGAAATAGGATATTTGTTCGGACAATATAAAAGGTTAAGGAATGAATTTACCGGTGTACTTACGGGCAAAGGCATGGAATGGGGTGGCAGCCTTATCAGACCCGAGGCAACCGGATACGGCTGCGTTTATTTTGCACAGGCAATGCTTGAAACCCGCAATGAAGGATTCCGGGATAAAATTGTAGCCGTTTCAGGATCAGGAAATGTAGCACAATTTGCTACAGAAAAAGCCTCGGAATTTGGTGCGAAGGTGGTTACACTTTCAGATAGTGCAGGTTTTATTTATGATCCCTCAGGAATTGACAGGAAAAAACTGGACTGGCTTATGGAAATGAAAAACATTAGGAGGGGCAGGATCAGTGAATATGCAGAAAAATTTGGTGTTGAATATTTTGAAGGGAAAAGACCCTGGGCTGTCAAATGTGATATTGCTTTGCCCTGCGCAACTGAAAACGAGATAACCAGGCAGGATGCTGAAACCCTTATTGCAAACGGATGCATCCTTGTATCGGAAGGTGCCAATATGCCATCTACACCTGAAGCCATGGAGATATTCCTGCGTAACAAGATCCTTTATGGACCCGGTAAAGCTGCCAATGCAGGAGGGGTAGCCGTAAGCGGGCTCGAGATGACACAGAATTCCATGAGATTGAACTGGCACCGTGAAGAAGTTGACGAGAAACTAAAGCAAATCATGAATGATATCCATGAAATCTGTATTAAGTTTGGGCGTGAACAGGATGGATTCGTCAATTATGTTAAAGGTTCCAATATAGGAGGATTTGTCAAGGTAGCCGATGCTATGCTGGCTCAGGGGGCAGTATAGGAATGAAATATTCAGGTCAGTCTCGATCCATGGTTCTTGTTGATACACATACTCATCTTTATCTGCCTCATTTTTCTGATGATATTGAGCAGGTTATTGAAAATGCTTCCCGGAATCATGTGAAAAAGATGCTTTTACCCAATATTGATGACGAGTCCTACAGCAAAATGATGGATCTTCACAGAAGGTTTCCCGGACAGTGCCTGCCCATGACAGGCCTTCATCCCACATCGGTTGACGCCGATTACCTTGATAAGCTTAGCTGGCTTGAATTAAAGTTTCATACGGAAAATTTTATTGCCATCGGAGAAACCGGCCTTGATGCACACTGGGACACTGCTTTTATGAAAGAACAGGAAGATTCATTTATTATTCATCTTGAATGGGCAAAAAAGTATGACCTTCCTGTTGTTATCCATTCAAGAAAAACAATGGATAAAATCATCGATATTCTAGGAGCCCGGAAGGGTGCAGGCCTTCGTGGTGTCTTTCATGCATTTTCAGGTTCTGCAGAACAGGCGGCAAGGATCGTGGATCTGGGTTTCAAGCTTGGCATAGGGGGGGTTGTGACCTATAAAAACACCGGACTTGTGCAGGTTGTAAAATCACTTGCCTTGGAATATCTTGTTCTTGAAACCGATTCACCCTATCTTACCCCTTTCCCCAGGAGAGGCCAGAGAAATGAAAGCGCCAACCTTTTGCTGATTGCTGAAAAAATTGCTGTAATAAAAAACATACCTGTTGTTGATGTTGCCCGGGCAACCACCAGAAATGCATCCGGTTTATTCAATCTCAACCTTGAGTAATGGGAAGCTCTTCCATACTTGTTATATATACCGGGGGTACGATCGGAATGGTTCAGGATCCTGAAACAGGGGAACTTTCACCTGTTAATTTTGTTGAAATTTCAAAAAAGATCCCTGAATTGATGAGGTTTGATTTGAATATTGAAACGTTTTCTTTTGTGCCGCCTCTGGATTCTGCCGAAATTGACCCTGAAATCTGGATCAGGATGGCCGCTGTAATTAAAGAAAACTACAGTCTTTTTGATGGTTTTGTAATCCTTCATGGTACCGATACCATGGCATATTCGGCCTCAGCCTTAAGCTTCCTCCTGGAAAATCTTGACAAGCCGGTTATTTTCACCGGTTCCCAGCTACCCCTTGGCATGTTGAGAACAGATGGAAAAGAGAACCTGATCACAGCCATAGAAATTGCAGCAGCAAAAGAAAATAACACTCCCATAGTGCCTGAGGTTTGCATTTTTTTTCAGAACAGGCTGTTCAGGGGAAACCGCACCACTAAATATAATGTAGAATATTTCAATGCTTTCCGGTCCGACAATTATCCGCATCTTGCAGAAACAGGGGTAAATATCCGCTATAATCGCAGCGCCATTATTTATCCCCCTGAAACGGGGAAGTTGAAAGCGCACACCCGGATGAACAGTAATATCGCCATCCTGAAAATTTTCCCGGGCATAACCCGGGAATTAGTCTATGCAATTTATAATATCCCGGAATTGAGGGCCGTTATAATGGAAACCTATGGAGCGGGAAATGCTCCAACACTACCCTGGTTCATATCCTTAACAAGGGGAGCTGTCAGCAAAGGGATCATTATACTTAATGTAACCCAGTGTGCAACGGGCAGTGTTGATATGACCCAGTACAAGACAGGAAAGCAATTACAGGATATCGGTGTATCGAGCGGATATGATATCACAATTGAGGCCGCTCTTGCCAAAATGATGTTCCTTTTGGCACAAAGCACAAGTAATAAGGAGATAAGAGCACTTTTTAATGAATCTCTCAGGGGAGAAATAAATTAACATTTTGTTTTTATTATGGATTTTTTTGTAACTTGGCAGCCTGAAAAATTAGTTAAGAATCTGATTTGTTGCTTAACGGAGAGGTGGCCGAGTGGTCGAAGGCGCACGCCTGGAAAGTGTGTATACCTCAAAAGGGTATCGCGGGTTCGAATCCCGCCTTCTCCGCGTGCAATATTCTTGTAATATTAATAGTTATAAATTAAATTTGTATTACTAATAATTAAGTTTTAAATTGTATTAATAATTAAGTTTGAACTAAAACAGTTAAGTTAATCAGAACCACTTTAATAATTAAAATTTTAGACTAACCATGAAAAATTTACTAGCGTTTTTAGCAGTATTGGGTATGCTGTCTTTTGGAGCATCAGAAATCGCATTTGCTCAGCAGGATGAACCTGTCGAACAGCAAGAAGTTCCTGCAACACCCAGAGATGTAGTAGAACCTGAAGAAGGTCAGGCTTTGCACCAGGAGATAAAGAGAATATTCATCGAGGGCGGTGCCGGATTCATGGGCGTTGTACTGCTTGCATTAATTTTTGGTCTTGCAATCGCTATCGAAAGAATACTTTATCTGAATTTCGCAACTACCAACACAGAAAAACTTTTATCCGAAGTTGAAGAGGCACTGGAAAACGGTGGCGTTGAATCGGCCAAGGAAGTTTGCCGAAATACACGTGGTCCGGTAGCCAGCATTTTCTATCAGGGCCTCAGCAAATTTGATGAAGGAATCGATGTAGTTGAAAAATCAGTTGTTGCATATGGTGGTGTTCAAACCGGGCTTCTGGAGAAAAACATGACCTGGATCTCGCTGTTTATTTCTCTGGCACCTATGCTTGGGTTTATGGGTACTGTTATCGGTATGATCGCGGCATTTGACTCTATCGAGGCAGCCGGTGATATTTCGCCCTCCCTTGTGGCCGGCGGTATTAAGGTAGCTCTTATTACAACCGTATCAGGTCTTGTTGTGGCTATTATCCTTCAGGTTTTCTACAACTATATCGCATCGAAAGTGGATGCCCTTGTAAATACAATGGAAGATGCTTCTATTTCGCTGATCGATATCCTGGTAAAACATAATCTAAAAAAATAAGTGATATGACCGAAATAGTTAGAAAGATTATTACATTTTCCCTGTACGTGCTTATGGGAATATCAGTGGCCCTGATGCTGTTCTTCTACTTCGGGGCTGAAGTGCCCGGCACTGCCGGGACTCCCATGAGTGAACCGATTGCTACTGAAACGATCCTGATATGGGCATACGTGCTGGTTGGTCTGGCAGCTGCTTCGGCTGTGATCTTCCCTCTTATCAGAATGGTTGCGAATCCTAAAAATGCCAAAAAATCCCTTATCGGACTTGCTGGCATTGCAGTCATCGTGTTTATTGCATGGCAATTTTCATCTGATGAAGTATTAAACCTGACTACCGAACATCCGGATAATGTTCCGCATGTACTGAAGATGGCAGGTACCCAGTTGGGAACCATGTACATTCTGTTGATTCTGGCTATATTGTCAATATTTTATACAGAAATCAGAAGTCTATTTAAATAAACTCTTTGCTGCCTGCAGGCAGCAATAAATGATAACAATATTATGGCAAGAAATGTACCGGAAATACCCACAGCATCTATGGCGGATATAGCATTTATGTTGCTTATATTCTTCCTGGTTGCAACCACTATGGATGTGGATTCTGGATTGTCAAGGACACTACCGCCCATGCCTGACGAAACTCAGCAGGATGATCAACAGATCAGGGAACGAAATATCTTCACTGTAAGAGTTGACCGTCTTGACAGGTTACTGGTGGAAGGTCAGATTGAAGATCTTCGTAACCTGAGGGACAGGGCGAAAATGTTTATAGCCAATCCTAATGATGATCCGACCATGCCTGAAAAAGAACATCAAACAATTGATTATTTTGGTGAAGTTTATATTCCGAGGATGGCAGTAGTTTCACTCCAGAATGATCGCGGAACTTCTTATGGAATGTATATTCAGGTTCAGAATGAACTTACCGCGGCCTACAATGAACTCAGGAATGAAATTTCCCGGCAGCAATTTGGTTTGTTGTTCGACCAGCTTAATCCCGATCAGCAAGCTGCAGTCCGGGAATACTATCCCATGAGAATTTCAGAAGCCGAACCTAGAGGAGGAGGACGATAATTATGTCAAAATTTCAAAGAAAAGACAAAGGTAAAATGCCGGGTATAAGCACAGCTTCCCTTCCCGACATAGTGTTCATGTTGTTGTTCTTCTTCATGGTTAGTACAACCATGCGTGAAGTAACCGTGAACGTGCGCCAGCGCCTACCCGCTGCAACTGAGGTAAGGAAACTCGAAAAAAAGTCTCTGGTCAGCTATATTTATATAGGGCAGCCAAGAACCGCTTTTCAGTCACTCCTGGGTACGGAACCCCGTATTCAGCTTAATGACCAGTTTGCCTCTACTGAAGATATAGCTGCATTTATCGCCAGTGAGCGGGAAGCCCGTGATGAAGCTGAAATCCCTTTTATGACTACTTCACTGAAGGTGGATGAAGAAGCAAGAATGGGTATAGTTGATGATGTAAAAAGAGCTTTGCGCCGTGCAAATGCACTTAAGATCAACTATTCTACCCTCACTGTTGAGGATATTTTCAACTAATATTCCCAAAATTCCATTTAGCAGTAAAGGGTGTCCTTCAGGATGCCCTTTGCTGTTTTGCATGCCGGAACCAGTACGCTGGTTTATCTAAATCATTTCATCCTGCCCCGGTAGACAAGCCCCCATCGTTTCCTGCAGATGCAATCCTCCAAAAATGCAGGGTTTTGTGACTTGTGC
>SLGC01000419.1 GCA_007123885.1 Bacteroidales bacterium
GCCCGTACCATAGGTCCAGCCATACCAGTGCCAGTTATAGTCCCAAGTATCATGCGTGTATTCCTGTCTCGGGGCGGGACCCTGGAAAAGATCCCAGTCCAGTCCGGCAGGCACGGCAGCCCTCTGTGGAACAGGGACCTCTCCCCTTCCGTTGCTGTAAAAAGCGATGGCCTTATAGGGAACGCCAATTACGCCATTGTGAATTTCCCTGATTATAGATTCAATTTCAGGTACCGAACTTCCCTGGTTGCCGACCTGGATCACGTGGCCGTACTTTTTCTGGAAGGCTATCAGGAGCTCACCCTCACGGGGATTGTGGCTGCTGGGTTTTTCAACATATACATGTTTGCCGGCCTGCAGGGCATAGCAGGCTCCCGGTGCATGCCAGTGGTCGGGGGTAAGGTCGATCAGGGCATCTACATTCTTATCTGCATAGATCTTTCTTACATCATTTTCAAGGGCGGGACGGTAATCGATAGCCTGTGAAAATCTTTCTGCCGCCTTTGTGCGTTGGCTTTCCATTACATCGCACAGATATGCAAGCCTTACGTTGCTCTCTTTCCGCACTATCCCCTCAACACAACCTCCCAGGTACAACCTGCGGCCGAGCCCGATCACCGCAACGTTGATCCTTTCATTGGCACCAATTATTCTCTGGTAGCTCCGGGCCTCCATACCCATCCCTCCCATGGTGATGCCGGCCACTCCAAGGGCTGATTTTTTGATAAAGTTTCTTCTTGAATTTTCCATAGTAAAGTTAGTTTATTAAGATAAGTTAGAAGGTTCGAATAATATTAAGATCTCACCCTGTTATATGAATCCCAGGCACTTGCGAAGACACGGCCCGCCGAAAAAGTTCAGTCCGCGGGGAAAATCGGCTGGTCTCCATGGCCGGTGAGACCGGATGGAACCGGGGAAAGCGGAAAAGCAGATCGTTGTCTCCATAAAGATTCACTTCTCCGGAATTCCATCAAGGTTTAGTCCACCGCAATACCATGAACTGTCTCGATCCCGTGAATTCTTGCTATGGTGCGGCCGTACATGTTCTTCCTGGTATCCTCGGGTACATCACATGCATCAAGCATCCCGTTGAAGCGGATGATGTTTTCGATAAGGTTTTCCTCATTGGGCGCTTCATCGGTGGCAAAAAGGATCTTTTCCCAGGCACATCCCGCTACAGTGCCGACGTGCGGTTTGCCGAGATGGGGCGTCCACCACATTATCTCTTTCCAGAAATCCGGGGTATCACCCTTTTTGATCAGGGAAGAGCCTGAAACATCGAAATAGAGGTTCGGGTTGAGGCGTGCACCTTCGGCTGCCTCGGCATACCATGGGTTTCCCAGGTGGGCGGCATGGATGATCAGTCCGCGATGCCGTTCGGCTATGGTGGCTATGAATGCCGGCCTCATCCCGGCAAAATTTCCGCGTGCATGTATACCCGTATGAGGTGCAATGGGGAGTTCCATCTGCTCGGCCAGTATCCATATCGAATCGTACTTTGGGTCATCATAGGACCAGCCGCGGGTGGCAAACAATTCGCCCAGTCCCCGATAGCCCATCGCCTTGACTTTCCTTATGTCGTCAGTTACCGTGGGACTGTTGATGTCGATAGCGGCATAGGGAATAACGAGTTCAGGATGCCTGCGGGCAAATTCCATTCCCCTTTCGAGGTGGTCCATGCCGACAAGCACACATGCCATGGCATTATGACGGGTGTACACATCAACAAAAGTTTCCTCCCACTCATCGGTTGCCCGGTAATGAATATGGGAATCGATTATAAAATCGGGCCGGGAAGTGTTTGGCTTATCTCCGGTGCTGCATGCCGAAAACAGCAAAAGCACGGAAAAAATTAAAAGAAACAGTGATCTGATTTGCATAGTTAAGGATTTTGATCAAACTGTGCAAGCTGTGCAAGCTGTGCAAGTTTGACAGATTAGCAATATTTGATATAAAAGGTTAGTCAAATTAGTCACACTCACCTCGATTCCTTTGCCTTCTCCAGTGCCCGTGCCGTTGTATAATACCGTGAAAGCAGGTTCGGCATCTCCCATTCGGGAATTTCCCCATCAGCCAGGTACTGCAGATACTTCCCGGTAGCCAGGGTAAACGAGTCGGCGCTGTACTGACGTGGAATGACCACCTGCCAGCAGTCCTCAAGCCTTCTCAGCTCCACGCCGGGGTATTTTTCCCGGATAACGGAAAACTCTTCATTAAGGATCTTTTCAAAATCATCCATAGATCCGGCGTTAACGGGCTCTATACATAGTCCCGACCTGCCCGTTCTGATATTAGCCCTGGTTCCCCTGACAAGGGTGGAACTTGCATCTCCCCCATCTTCCGCCTCGCTGTAGTACCACCTTGTTCCCAGACGGACATGCACGCCTTTAAGCCGGTAGTTCATCTCGCCATTGGCGTATACCTGGATCACGGTATCATTTTCAATATCCTCCTCAAGATAGGCCGGAAATTCATCCACCCCGGTTATCCGGGTGAACTGGCTTTTGGTTATGGGTGTTGGCCACCGGCTGGCTGAAAGCATTTCGATATCGCGGCGGTGATCTATGGTCTGTTCGGGGAAGCATCCCCACTGGACCTGATCAACAAGGTGGATCGTTATGTCCACTATCCCTTCGCCCTGCTGCCGTACATCGAAATACCAGGGGGGACGGTAAAGCTGTCTTCCGCCAACCACGCGGTAAAAGTGGTGGATGTTCTCCTTGACTATGGCCGGATCGTCATGGCTCCCGGTTTCAAGCTCGCCAAAAACACCGGGCAGCTTCATTATCTCCTGCCTGAGGATGTTGCCCATCGAATGTCTTCCCGTCATCATATCATACAGAAGGACGTTGTTTCTCCCGGCAGATTCAACCGCCTGCTCAAGCAGCCTGAAATTCTCCATATCTATCACCATCGGCTTGTCGGAAAAAACATTCAACCCCTCGTCCACGGCACGCTTGACGTATTCGGTCTTCTTACGGTTGTTCCCTGCAAGGATCACCACGTTGCCCCTGCGCTCGGCAAGCATCCGCTCAAGGTAGTCATCTCCTTTATATACAACCTGGTTCCATGATGTAGGATTTTCTCCCTGCATGTTATAACCCTCAACAACCTCAACATGCTCATCGACTTCCGGGCCCTCGGGAGCATAAATATGTACCGTCGGATCGATCTGATCATACATGCGCCGGTGGATGGCATAGGCATGGTAATGTCCCGGATTAAGAATTATCAACTGCACCTCGTCCGGCTCGCCGGTAAATCCGAAACCTTCTGACATCCTGCCTCCTTCACTGCAGGAATTAAGGAGAAGAAGAAAACACAGGGAAAACAAGGATCCTGGTATCGAGAGTCTGAAATGAAATTTTTTTAACATAAATCATTGTTTTAATTATTCAAATTTGCCGGACAATCCTTTCAGGGAATCATCCGGATCACTCTTTCGGGAAATCGGCCGGATCACCCTTTCGGGGAATCATCCGGACCACCCTTTCGGGGAATTTGCCGGATCGCCCTTCCGGGGAATCATCCGGATCACTCTTTCGGGGAATCATCCGGATCACTCTTTCGGGAAATCGGCCGGATCGCCCATCGTATAACATCCTGTTTGCCGCCGGATAACCGCGGCTTCAACAGGCAAAGGTATAACGGAATCCGGGATTGCATACCCTCGTACAGGTGCTTCCCGGTGGATACTTTTCTTACAAGGCATTCTGCAATGCCAGGAACAGTGCCCTGTAGTACCGCAGGAACCGCACGGATTCGGGGTTGCCGCTAATCTCTGCATTACAGTATCCCTGGAAGCCCATGCCGGAAAGCAGGCTGAAAAGCTTACGGTAGGGATACCTTTCGTCCCACATTTCATGAAGATGCAAAGCCCTGATACGGTCTTTCACCAGGTTGAAATTATGCTCGAATCCCTCTCCCTCGACATCGGTGCGGTCGCAGTTCCAGTTCAGGTAAACATGGGAGCTGTTTGAATAATCGAATATCTGTTTTATAACAGGTATCCTGTTTGTTTCCCTGCCGTGGTTGCATACCCTGACTTCAACACCATGGTTATAGCCGAATTCGCCCACTTCAGCCAGAGACTTGCCGATCTGTTCCATGGTTCTTTCCACGGGCACACCATCGGGCAGTTCATTGGGGAATACCCTGATTCCCACTGCACCGACATCCCGTGCAAGCAGGATATATTCCTTTGTGCCTTCAATACTTTCTTTCAGCCTGTCCTGATCGGGATAATGGTAACTGAAAGCACTGGCCAGGCTGATCACCTCCAGTGGCGAATCTTCAAATTTCTTTTTCACCTCTGCACGCTCACCTGCACTGAGTGTCACCTCCACACCATGAGCGTGGGTGGTGCGCAGCTCAACGGATCCATAGCCCGCCTCGGTAAGATTTGCAATTATGGTATCAATATCCCAGTCCCTCGCCATGGTCCATGACATCAGTCCGAGTTTAAGGGGATTCTTATTGAGTTCAAAAGGCCGGTCCGCGGCAGAAGAGGATGCACAGCCTGCCGCAGCAGGTACAACAACAGCAGCTCCAGTCAAAGCGGCTCCTTTAAGGAATTTCCTTCTGGATAATATTGGCTTCATGAGTAAGTATTTAAATTAAATTATTGGTCTCATGTATCTTACCATGACAATATTTTCATCCGATTATGTGAATTTTTTGAAATTATCATCATGGGCGATTCATTTGTGGTATATCGGTTAAGTGGTTAATAATTTAATGGTTATTTAGACGGTAATACAGGTGCTTCTTTTATAAAATCAGAAGGTACCGGCTTACAATATATCTATTTCGATGCTAATTTACAAACCTCAAATCATAATATCATCAGAATATCCCGGAATATCTTCCAAATTTTGTAATATTAACCGGACACTGATTACCTCATATATTAAAAAAATATGACAATTTCAGAACTGCTGTACGGTTATTAAATTCAAAAAAACGCGATCTGGTGGGATTAGATTCATCAAAACGTCCTTCATTATATGCAAAATAGATGAAACTACCCGGTTTATATTCCCAACTTAGCAGACCGCTTAGTAAATATTCATTACCGGTTTGTTTGTGACCATAATATGTTGTTTCGAATATTCCCTGTGCATGCACACGAAGGTAAAAATCTTTCGTGAACATCCAGATTGCATTGGCAGAGAGGTTATAATACCGGCCATCATTATTATTCATGAGGTCATAGGTTTTTACGAGGCCTGCCTGCAGCCTGGTGACAAGATGATAGCTTAATCTGCCTTCCCCATCAATGGACAGGCTCCGTTTCCGACCCGGGTATTTCTGATCATAATTATAAAAAGTTCCGATCCCGGATGAAAATGTTCCTGCAAATCTTGCTCCTGCACGAAGAGGTCTTGTTGAATAACTCATCTCTAAATTATCACCATAATATTTCCCGGTTAATTCACTTTCTGAAAAACGTCTGTATTCAGCAGAAAATGACATTCTATTTATGAGATTAATTGTTAGATCGCTTCCTATGTCAAAATTGTTTATATGCCTTATTCCTCCATCTATCAGCCTTGTATCATCTGCAAACATAACATCCCCAAATAGCGGATCCGGAGAGAAATTCGGATATCTTTCAAGCCAATGGTTAATATATCTTTTTGTGAAAATATCATTTGTATAATTGAATTCTGCGTTCAAAATAATTCTTCGAATATGATATTTATTTATTCTGGGACTATATCGAATTATCCCGCCACCCTTATTCCAACCTCTATCTGGTTCTTTCCGAATATATCCAATCCTGTTTATTTCAAATGCCGGTTCTATCCGGTCAAATTTTAAAATCATTCCCATTTCATCACCGGTTTGGGTAAATGTTAAATGATACATCATATTCTGATTAACTGCCAATTCAGTTTGACCGGTTGCAACCTGGAAATCAAGTATATTGTTTTTCAACATAAAATTCCCATCTATACCAAGGATCCTGTTAAATTCATTTGGTTTTTCTTTAGTAGCTGCTAAAATCCCTAAATTACTGGAGTTTAATATATCTTTTTTCACACGAAACACACCGAAGGTGGCATTTTCATGATTTTGAATTGAACTGGATAAAATTGAATTCCCGGTTAGATTTCCAATAACACCAAATTCAAATCCATTTTGTAATTTCCCGGTAGCTTTTATTCCTCCAAGAATATCGCTTTGGGCGCCAATTCGTCGGCTGTAGAACAATTCTTTGGGAGTATTGAAAATGGTAGTGCGTTCTGTGAAAAAGGGTCGTAATTCGTCAAAACGAGTCGGGAATCTTTCAAGGTTAATTTCAAAAACATCTGCATCAACCTGAGCAAAATCAGGATTCAGGGCAAAGTCAACCGTAATACCCGGAGTCAGGCTAAACCGGACATCTCCTCCAATATTTAAAGTACTTGCAGGATCAAGTTGCATTGACCTTGTTGTTCCCGCCAGTCCGAATGGCCTCATTTCAAAAGTCCTGCCTGAACTTATGTCTTTAATGTTTTCTATATGTCCATTCTGGGACATACGAGTCGTCACTTCCCATTCTGGTAAATGAGGTTTCCATTGTGAACGGGAGGAATCCTTGGAAATAACCCTCATTAAATTAAAGCCCCAGGTATGAATTTCCTTATCAAAAAATCTGAGATTGAAAAATGGAATCTTAATTTCGGCATACCATCCTTTTTCATCTATAGAGCTTGCTGATTCCCATATACCATTCCAACTCCCGTCGCGCCCGATATCATCATACCGGAGTTCATCATCCTGGACACCTGTCGCAGATATTGCAAACTTATAACCTGTTCTATGATCATGGAAAGTATCAAGAAATATCATGATATGATCCGGTGCGGTAGTACCCCTGGGGGCTAATTCCCGCTTTATCTTTCCTGGTTCTGAATCCCGGCACCATACACCAATATACAGGTTGTGGTCGTCATATAATATTGCAAATTCAGTTGGTTCACTTTCGGGGACAAGTGGATAAGGTTCTTTTTCAAGGAATCCTCCACGACGTTCGGCTTTTTGCCATGCTGTTTCATCCAAATTCCCATCAATAATAATTTCATCCGGACTTTGCAGCCTATATGCATTGATTGTCCAGTGCTCCACAGTATCATGATATATCAGTGCTCTAATGGAATCAAAGTATTCAGATGAAAATTGATCATACTGTACTATTCGTTGACTAAAAATATTAGCAGAAAAGAAAAAGA
>SLGC01000063.1 GCA_007123885.1 Bacteroidales bacterium
AATGAAAAAATTCAGAGTTTTAACCATTTTAATTATTTCCCTTTTTATTTTTGATATTAGCTATGGCCAGCCCGGTGAAAATTTAAAGAACCCCTATGCCGTGCCTACTTATGAGAATGCAGGGATCTATTGGAAGACGCCGGAATCCGGAGACTGTAAAATAAGGTACAGGAAAGCTGGCAACAATCTATGGAAAGAGGGCCTTGACCTGGTTTATGATGCCCGTGATGATGAGTACCGCGGAAGTATCATTAAACTGGCTCCGGATACCGAATACCTGGTCGAATTATCCACTAACTCTGCAAGAACAGAGTTAACCTTCAGAACCAGGAATGATAATTTCCCTGTTGGTAAGACTACTATTTTACCGGAAGGAGAGACGGACAGGACCATTGTTATAACCGAACCGGGAACTCCCGATGCATATCATCTTGTCACCGTTCCCCATAATTCCAAATCAGTGCTGAACCTGAAAAACGTTTATGACTATGGTATTGAAATAGATGCAGACTATGTAATAGTGCGCGGAATAGAGATCAGGAATGCAAGGATCCATGGCATAATTATCAGGCGTGGCAGACACGATATAGTAATAGAGAAATGCCTGATAACCTTCTGGGGCAGAATTGGCGGACCTATTACCTATGGAAATTTCGAGGGAGGCATGGACAGCGGGATCTGGGCCGAAAACGGAACATGGAATCTAACGATCCAGAGGAATCTTATTGAAGACCCCAGGGGCGCATCAAATGACTGGACCACGGGACATCCTGCAGGTCCACAGGGAATATCGGTAATACAAAGCCTGGGAGGGAATGTGATCCGGTATAATGATATTGTATCTACCGAAGACCACGGCTATAATGATGCCATCGGTGGTTCAAGTAATTACTCGGATGTGGGGAACATGAACCGTGATTCGGATATATATGGTAATTTTATTCGCAATGTGTGGGATGATGCTATCGAGGTTGAAGGTGCTAATATGAATGTCCGTGTTTATGGTAATTATATGGATAAATTCTTTATGGGAATTGCAACCGCTGCAACAACCCGGGGGCCTTTTTATATCTTCAGGAATGTTGCAGGTGAAAGCAGGATCGGACACAGGAACACACAGGGGGGATCCTTCATTAAAACCGGAGAGAGGGAACCCTATGCGGGGGGAAGAAAATATATTTTCCACAACACAACCCTTCAGCCCAATGGAGTTTTTAATATATTTACAAGCCACGTAAATCCTAATTGCATTACAAGAAATAATATCTTTGATGCGCCCGGAAGGCTTGCTACCGACAGGGAAAAGGAACCGGCCAGTGATTATGATCATGATTATTTTTCAGGAGTCACAAGAGGTACGGCACAGCAGCCGAATGGCATAAGACTGAGTACCACACCTTCAGGTACAAGATTGTATGTATCATCCTATAAACTGGAATTCTATCCACGTCTTTGGATAAACAGTATTATCTGGGGCAGACATCCTTATGAGTTCGGCGACAGGAAAAGAGATATCACAGATCCGGTGGTACAGATAAGAAATCCCCTGATCAATGGAGGAATCCTGATTCCCGGATTTAATGACGACCATAAAGGAACGGCACCTGATGTTGGTGCCTTTGAGGTGGGTGCTCCTCCACTTGAATTTGGAAGACGGGCCTATCTTAATTATGATGAAGGATGGGCACCCTGGGAAATGCAAATCCCCTGATGCGGGCATTAGCTGCAATAGTTATGCTGCTTTAAAACAGCAGCATGAACGTTAAATTAGTACCTCCGTATCCTGAAAAATCCAGAACCATTTTGTAACTTTAAGTTAAGGAACAACCAGTGGCAGGATCCAGCTTCAGGCAGCAATCAACTTTATGGATAAGACAAAGGCGGGATACAGGGAAGGCATAATCTCCATTCTTACAAACATAGGACTATTCGGGATCAAGATATGGGCCGGCATAATTGCGGGTTCGGTTGCTTTGCTGGCGGATGCCTGGCATACAATTGCAGATTCCCTGAGTTCACTGATTGTGATAATCGGCTCTAAACTGGCTTCAAAAAAGGCTGACGGTGATCATCCCTTCGGTTATGGAAGATGGGAACCCATTGCTGCCATTTTCATTGGTATATTTTTGCTCCTGATCGCGCTGAATTTTATTTATGAATCGGTTATACGTTTCAGGGAGCAGGAAACCGCTGATTTCGGAATTATTGCCATTGTAGTGACTTTGATTTCAGTAGTCGCAAAAGGGGGCCTGGCATATTATGCTTTCTATTTGTACCGGGAGACCGGCAATTTATCGGTTAAAGCCGACGGCTGGCACCATCAGAGTGATGCAATCACTTCGGTAGTCATTCTGGCCGGAATTTTTCTTTCCGGCCGTTTATGGTGGATTGACAGCCTGTTAGGTGGTATCGTCTCCCTGATACTGGTTTATGCGGTGTTTGAAATAATGAAGGATGCTATCAAAAAGCTTCTGGGTGAAAAGCCCGATCCTGAACTGATCAGGCGGGTAGAATCAATAATTGAGAATTCATATCATGAAGATGTGATGCCACATCATTATCATCTTCATAATTATATTGACCATAAAGAGCTTACTTTTCATATAAAGGTAGATGACGACATGGATATTCATGGAGGGCATTTAATTGCTACCGACATTGAAAACAAGATACTCAGGGAATTAAATGTCATAGCCACCATTCATGTTGAACCAAGAAATTTCAGGCACAAGTCCGATTAGCAGCATCATTGTCCCTTGCCTTTTTCCGGTCAGTGACCTTGAACCAAGGTATTCCAAAGCTTTCTCTAAGGTGTCACCGTAATTTTCAGGATCACGGAAAAAGATCTTTAATTGTGACCGATCAAGCCAGGAGTGTATTTCCTGCCGGCGGGAAAGGGGGTCGATGTAATATCCTCCCCGGTTGGAACTCATTTGATACTCAACTGAATCATTCCCTTAAATTTGAAAATTTAAAAAATCAAGCAAGATCCTTTTTGCGTTTGTCGAATTCATCCTTGTCTATTTCTCCCCTGGCATACCGCTCTTTTAAAATATCCAAGGGTGATTTATTTGCCGGCATTTCCGTATCGCTTGATTTTTTCGATGCTTTTACAATTAACCAGACAAGTACAATAAGTAGTAAAAAAGCAATAATCCACCCGATCCCCATTCCCCATCCGTGAGGTCTGAAAATCAGCCGGGACGATATGGGCATTGCCATACAGGTTAACCCGGTCAATGATGCATTAATAATCAGCATAGTTTGTGTTATCTATGGTTTATTATTGGTGATCCTAAAAAACAGGACAAT
Source organism: Bacteroidales bacterium (assembly GCA_007123885.1). Classification (GTDB taxonomy): domain Bacteria; phylum Bacteroidota; class Bacteroidia; order Bacteroidales; family PUMT01; genus PXAP01. The sequence goes on from SLGC01000063.1 coordinate 3,313, forward strand.
GTCCGACCATAAATGTTCAACATAAATATCTGACGGATCAAATCCGGCTTTCAGAAGATTATCGTACGTGCGGCGGTTAATATTGGCTCCAACTATATTCAATGGAATTGGATTCAGAACATCCATCAGAGGGCCAAGTATTTTCCTGTTACTTCTTACATGTTCCAGCATTAATATTTTTCCGCCATTTTTGCATACCCTTTTTATTTCCTTAAATCCCTTTACCGGATCGGGAACCGAACAAAAAACGCAGGAAGTAATTACTGTGTCGAAAGTATTGTCATTGAAGATCATTTTTTCGGCATCCATAACCTCCACTCTGACATTATCCCTTTTCACCGCTTTCTTCTCAGCCTTTTCAATCATTTTTTCACTAAAATCAATACCGGTAACTTCGATGCCGGCAGGATAATATGGGATGTTTTTGCCAGTCCCTATGCCCACTTCCAGCGTCTTTCCGGTTGCTTCCTGCAGCAACTTCTTCCTCGGATCGTCAAACATATGTTCCATCGGAAATTGCAGAATGTCGTAAAACCGGGCAATCCTGTTGTACCGGTATTTAATTTTATTCTTCATCTGTAAAGAGCCTGGTTAGTAATCAATATCAATTAATTAATTTTTCAACAGGTAAAAGTACCGCCTTATGAAAACCTGTCCCTGTTACAAAGGGTCAACAGATTTTTCAGCTCAACATGGTTTTCGGCGGTGAGCCATTTTTCCTTGAATTCCTTTTGTTCAATCACCGAGGCAATACAGTCAAGCGCTTCAAACTGGGGTTTTCGTTTTTCTCTTGTTCCCCCAACAAGGAAGAGGGCCTTGATTTCATCTTTCCGGTCGGTGAACCGGATACCGTTTTTGCTTCTTATTATTTTCAGGAACATTTTCCCCTCACCCTCGAGGACAATATGATGGACAGCTGCAAAATCGCTGATGCATATATTGGATTCCTTTCTCCTGGTCAGGAAACGGGACGACAATTCATCAGGATCCATATCCACTTCTCTGGATATTATTACCACCGAATTCCTGATCACATTTTCTATGGTTTCGGGCCCTTCCATATCGGTAATTTCCGCCTCCTTGATCAAATCATCGAAAAAATCCTGTTCAATTCCCTCCCGGTCAATAATAATTTCCCTTAGCTCATCTTCAAGAATATCTTCGGTTAGTTCACGGGCGGTTACTCTTTCGAGCAGATGTAACAGGGCATATTCCTTTTTTTGTCTTTTCCGTCCGTAAAACCAATAAACAATAAATCCTGCCAATACCAGTCCCAGGGTTATTTCAACAGCCTCGATGCCGAGCTCGATGATAAAATAACTGAAAATTAAAACATTGAAAATCTGCAGAAAAGGATATAGCGGTGCTTTGAAAGAGGGCTTGTAATTCACCAGTTTCCCTTCCCTTAGAATAATAACAGCCAAATTGGTCAGCAAAAAAGAGGCAAGGATAACCGATGAGGCAGCTTTAACCAGCATTTCGAGAGGTAGCATCAATGCCAAAAAGACAATGACACCGGTTATAATTATGGCAGGCATCGGGGTTTTGAATTTACTGCTTGTTGATGAGATCTTTCCGGGCAGCAACCGGTCACGACCCATAGATAGCAGGTTCCTGGCCGCAGCCATTATACCTGCGTTGGCTGTTGTAACAAAAGCAGTTAAAGAGGCAATTGTAATTATTATATACCCGGTCATCCCCATGACTATCTGCCCCGCATCAGCTACAGGGGTCATGGAATCCCTGAATTCTTCCGGATCCAGGATACCCGTGATGACAAATGTTACAACGGTATAAACCAGTGTCACAGTCACCAGGGAAGATATGATTCCTCGTGGTATATTCCGTTTGGGATTTTCCACCTCCTCTGCAATATTAACAGATTGTATCAAACCGCCGAAAGTAACGAAAACGAAACCGGTTGTAATAAGGATCGGGCCTATCCCGTTGTCAATGAAAGGGGTATACCGGCCCGGTTGTATTTCCGGAATACCGAATGCAATGAATATTATCAGCAGAGATAAAAGTCCGGTTACCAGGATCATCTGGAACCTTGCCGCTTTTGATATGCCGGCAATGTTTAAGGACACAAAGCTTGTGGTAAAAACCATACCTGTGATAATATGGGCCAGACCTGTATACGAATAAACTACTTCCGATATACCGAATATGGCAAAGGCACTTTTAAGAGAAAGTGCGGCCCAGCCCATGAAACCGATTATAGTACCCAGGAGTGGCCCAAAAACTTTATTTACGAAAAAAATATCTCCACCCGCCTTGGGCATGGCCGTTGCAAGTTCGATGATGCTCAAAATTCCTGTGAGGCCAAGCAAACCTGCCAGAAAATAAGAAATAAATACTGCCGGCCCGGTAATGGCAAATGCCATTCCGGGCAATATAAATATCCCCGAACTGATCATTGCACCGGAGGCAATGCTGAAAACACCAAACAGGCCGATTCTTTTTTTAAGCACCGGAACAAGCAAATTTCAGGATTAATGAACCAATAAATGAAAAAAGTGCATTCATGGCTTTGAAGACTCACCCTATCACGAAGTTATCAAAAATTTGGGTGAAGTTTAAGCAATACTTATTTTTAACATATGTATGATTGATCTTCAATATGCTTTAATTTTGTTGTCAAAAAGTACTGATTTAGTGTGGGCATATTTTTTGTACGAAGCAGAATATAACCCTAATACCAAAAACCATGATGGTCCGATCACGATTTAAGATATTGGCTTTATTGCTGACTGCATTATTGATTTCCGGATGCAGAGGTGCAAAAACCCCTCAAGGTGTGACTGAAAGTACCCGACAAGGCCAAAGGGTCCTCCTGATCACGGGAGGCCATGATTTCCACCAGGAAAAATTCTTCGATATGTTTTTTTCACTTGGTGACTTCAGGATTGACACCCTTCACCAGCCTGTTGCAAACCGTTCGCTTCTTTCAGACACAATCGACCTGTACGATGTGATAGTATTTTATGATATGTGGCAGGAAATATCAGAACAGGAAAAAAATGCTTTTATAAATCTCACCGAAATTGGTACAGGACTTGTATTTCTCCATCATTCACTTGTATCATACCAAAAATGGGATGACATTAAGCAAATCCGCGGCGGCAAGTATTATGAAAGAAGCTATGACTATCCCCCGGAGAGGCTTTCAGACTACAAACACGATATCCTGATGGATATAACGGTAAAGGCCCCGCACCATCCCGTAACTGCCGGAATCAGGGATTTCAGGATACTCGATGAAGGTTACAGCAACATAGAAGTCATCGATGAAGTAACTCCGCTTCTGACAACCAACCATCCCGAGTGTTCCGAAATTATAGCATGGGCACACCGGTACAACAATTCCAGGGTGGTCTATATCCTCCCCGGCCATGATGACAAATCCTGGTCGAATGAGAATTATAGAAGATTACTTGCAAATGCAATTACCTGGACAGGTAACAGACTGGAGAAATATCCTTTCCCGATAATCGGGGATTAGGCCGGGAGAAAGAAATAAGTCGGTGTTTGTTTTGAATTTATGATTGATCTTCGCTATTGATCATGACACTGAAAAACAATATTTCCCAGGGTAAGCTTCTTTAAAAACCCAAATAAATTAGTTAATTTTATATCTCTACAGATCACTCTCCAGGTTAGATTGAACAGATAAAAACATAAGGCTAAAGATTAATTTAAATATTTACTCATGAATCCCCATCAGACTTCGTCAGACAAAAAGAGATGAATAAACAAGGGGATACATCCCTATGCAATGCCAAAATAACTTAAATGCAAAATATATATGCATGATTTACAATCTTATA
>SLGC01000218.1 GCA_007123885.1 Bacteroidales bacterium
CGCTGGGAGATGGCTTAAGTAATATATTTTCACAATATCCTGGAAAATTAATGAGGCCAGCTGAAATATTTGATTCTCAGCTAAGCTTTAGTTTTGGTTAAAATTTTCGGGGTAAGTCCAAGTATATTAGTATATTGTTTTGTTTTAGTATGCTGCATTTGATCAAAATATCCGATATTATATTATCTTTAATAAATTCGAAGCCATCAATTAAAACCAGACCGATTACCGGCGTAAATTGCTTTTTATATGTGAACTGCAATAATTAAATTATTAACTGATTAACTCCTAGACCCGATGAAGACAAATTTCTGGAAACTGACAGTAAACGGATCTGTTTTACCTGTACTTACGGGTAAAACAGATGCAGATGTGGCAATTGTAGGGGCAGGTATCACCGGTTTAACTGCAGCCTATCAGTTAACACAGGCAGGAAAAAAAGTGGTGATCATAGAAGCCAAATCACTGGGTGAAAGTGCTTCTGCAAATAGCAGTGCCCACCTGACTACTGCCATCGATTACCATTACTCCAGGATCTTTACCAAACATGGCAAAGATGCGGCAATTGCCGTAGCAGGTTCCCGAATGGGCGCAATTTCTTTTATTGAAGAAATGTCAAAGCAGTTTCCCTGTGACTTTAAATGTGTTTCCGGTTACCTTTATTCTGAAACCGGTGGTGACATTATCGAAGATGAATTCTGGCATGCCACTGAGGCCGGACTGAATGTTTCACTGACTGATACTCTGCACCTCCCTTTTTATGTAAAAAAAGCCGTGGAATTCAGCAACCAGGCCATTTTTAATCCATATAAATATCTTTCTGCCATTGCACAATTTCTGCTTGACTCAGAATTATGTGAAATTTATGAAAATAGCAGGGTAATCGATTCAAGGAACAACGAACTGTTTACAACGGAAGGAAGTGTGGTAGCAGATCAGGTGATATATGCAACACATTATCCGGTTTTTTTCAATATTCACCAGACACTTGCGTATCCTTACAGAAGCTATATGCTGGCCGCAATTGCAGAGGAGGATATTGGAGATTCATTGTACTGGGATACAGCCGAACCTTACCACTATACAAGAACATATAGCTTCAAGGATCAGAAATACCTGCTGGTTGGAGGGGCCGATCATAAAACCGGCCATACTGAAGAAGATTGTTATATCCATCTTGAAAATTACTTGCTGGAACGATATTCAATTGATTCTATCAGCAGCAGATGGTCAAGTCAATTTTATGAACCGGCTGATGGACTGCCCTATATTGGCAAAAGTTATTCCGAAAATGAATACATAGGAACAGGTTATTCCGGTGATGGACTGGTTTACGGAACAATAGCCGGCATACTGCTCAGTAATGACATTTTGGGAATCAAGAACCAGATACCGGGTGATATTTATAATTCCCGCCGTATTGATCTGATCGGATCGGCAGAAAAATTTATTTCTGAGAATATTGAGGTTGCTGCTGATATGGTAAGGGACAGGTTAAAACCCAAAAAAGCTCATTCTGCAGATAATCTAAATATTGGTGAAGGGATTATCATTAGTAAAGATGGAAAGAATCTGGCTGTTTCCAGGGCTGAAGATGGAAATATCGTGGAGGCGTCAGCGGTCTGCCCTCATATGAAATGCCTTGTCCGATGGAATCATCTTGAAAAAACATGGGACTGTCCCTGCCACGGCAGCCGATTTGGACCATCAGGTGAAGTAATAACAGGACCGGCTGTATCCAGGCTGAAATAGTCTTTTACATCGAGCTTTCCTGATTATGGTCTTACCCTGGGAACCAAATTGATCCGAATTAATCCAAATTAATGGCATTATATAAAAATCTGATAAATTTTTACTTATTTTGAAAAAAAACAACTACATAGAATATGGACCGTAGATCATTCATTCAAAAAACAATGGCAGGAATAGCATTTACAAGCATCCCTGCTTCTTCACTTCTTGCCTCTGAAAATGGTAAACCACCTGGTATTGGTATGACCGACTGGAACCTGGGACAATCTGCCGATCCTTCTTATATTCCGCGAGCTGCCAAAGTCGGGCTCGAAGCAATACAGGTAAGCGTAGGAACAGCACCCGACAGGATGCCCTTAAGGGAAGATTCTGTCAGACGCAGATATCTTGAACTTGGCAAGGAACATAATATTGTTTTCTGTTCAGTTGCTGCAGGCAGTATACTGAACCAGATACCTCTGGCAACTGAACCCCAGTCAGCCATCTATGTTGTTGATGCTCTGGAAGCAGCCAGCGCCCTGGGATCCAGGAATATTCTGACTGCATTCTTCGGAAACGGCAATCTTCTTGAAAGAGACCAGGATGGCAATTACATAAACATATCTTCAGGCAGGTTTTCAGAATATAAATGGAAGGAAAGAGATGTAGAGAGAGTTATTGCCGTAATGAAGCAAATTGTTCCACGTGCAGAAGACCTCGGGGTTGTGATTGGCCTGGAAAACACCCTTACAGCCAGTCAGAATATCCAGATAATCAATGAAGTGGGCTCACCCATGGTTCAGATTTATTATGATATTGGCAACTCCTGGAACAATGGATATGATGTACCCGGAGAGATCCGGAAGATCGGAAATAACAGGATGTGCGAAGTGCATTTAAAAAATATGGGATCAAGGCTGCTGGCAGGAGATGATGGCAGGGTAGATATGGAGGTTTGTGCCAGGGCACTGAAAGACATAGGTTATGACAAATGGTATGTTCTTGAAACAAGCGGACGCCCTGATATGTTTGAAGAGGATACCAAAGCCAACATTGAATTTGCCAGAAGAACCTTTATGTAGTATTTAACCGGGGTATTACCATCCTTACCCTGATATAATAATGCCTGGTGATCACGGACTTCGGGAAAATTGGGTCATAACTGCCTGGCATCTAATTTATTTAATCACGCACCTTTCGGGCAAAACCCCGCCAGGACACAACCGCACCCGGATGCGGGATCTTTTAAAATAATTAAATCTTATAAAATCATGAACAGGAGACAATTCACTAAAAAAACGTTACTGGGATCTGCATTTCTATCTTCAATACCTTTGACCGGGTTTAGCAATCCTGCCCAGGATATTAATATGGCAAACAAAAGAAAAATAAAAAAAGGGATCATGTGGGCTACTCTAAGGGCAGGTGATACGATTGAGGAAAAATTTATGGCTGCAAAACAGGCAGGTCTTGACGGAATTGAAATGATGAGTCATCTTGACCGTGATGAAGTGCTTGCGGCACGTGACAAAACCGGACTTGAGATCCCTAGTGTCTGCGGATCGTTGCACGGCCGTTATCCCCTGTCAGATCCTGATCCTGCAGTACGTAAACAGGGTGTTGATGCGTTACGTCATACTATTGAAGATGCGGGCATATATGGTGCGGATACCGTGTTGCTTGTGCCTGGCAGGGTTACCAATGAAGTTTCCTATGATCAGTGCTGGAACAGGTCAATCCCCGAAATAAGGAAGGTTATTACCCTTGCAGAAAGACTAAATATATCAATAGCAATAGAAAATGTATGGAACAACTTTCTTCTAAGCCCTCTTGAAGCCGCCCATTACGTTGATCAGTTTAATTCTCCTTTTGTCAGGTTTTATTTCGATGTTGGCAACATCCGTGTCTACGGTTGGCCCGAACAGTGGATAAATATTCTCAGCAATCGTATTGCGAAAGTACATATCAAGGAATACAGCATGCAGCTTGCCGAATCTCAGGGAAGAAGGGCAGGATTCGGAGTTGACCTGATGGATGGTGATATTGATTGGCCTGAAGTTATGAATTCACTTGATAATATTGGATACAGTGATTGGGCTATCCTGGAGCAGCCAGGTGGTGATACATTGGAAGGCCTGACAGACCTTTCAACCAGGCTGGGCAAAATTCTTGAGGCCTGAAGTCCATGAAAATATCAACATTGTTGAAAAAAAATTTTAATTTATTAAAATAATTATGATATATTGGACAACAAAAAAATAACATCATACAGGCATTATGAAACCAGGAAACAGAAGAAAATTTATCGCTGATGCTGCGATGGGAGTAGCAGGAGCGATCGGATCAGGTTATTTTTTATCATCTTGCAGCTCCCGCAGGGAGAGGCATGAAGCACCAGTTTTTCCGGACAGCGCTCCTGACGGACCTTTGTTAAAGGCCGGATTGATCGGTTGTGGAGGAAGGGGTACAGGTGCTGCGATAAACTTCCTCAATGCAGGTCCCAACCTTCAAATAACAGCAATTGGCGATATTTTCCAGCACCGGATCGACAATTGCCGGAGTTCCCTGAAAGAAAGAATGAATGTCGATATACCGGATGAAAGCTGTTTCGTTGGATTTGATGCTTACAGACGGGTTATAGATTCCGATGTGGATGTTATTATCCATGCCACTCCGCAACATTTCAGACCGGCTCAGTTCGAAGCGGCCGTGCAGGCGAGAAAGCATGTATTTATTGAAAAACCTGCTGCTGTAGATCCCGCCGGGGTCAGATCAGTCATGGCTTCAGGCAAAATGGCCCAATCAGCAGGTCTTTCGGTAGTCACGGGGACTATCTACAGGCATCAGCATGATTTTGTGAAAACCTTCAGCATGATCAAAAATGGCGCCATAGGCGAGTTGATATCAGGAAACGCCTACCGAATAGGAGGACCTCTATGGCATGTCAACAGGCAGGCAGGATGGTGCGATATGGAAGCCATAATGAGGGATTGGATGTCCTGGTATTGGATTTCCGGCGGCAACCTTGTCGATGTTGCCATTCATCAGTTTGATATTGTTAACTGGTTCTTTGAAAAATTCCCCGTTAAAGCACTTGGTTTCGGAGGAAGACACCATCCACGCGGAGGTGATGTATATGATTTTTACAGTGTCGACTATACATTCGACGACGGCAGAAAATTCCAGTGCATGAATCGTCATATGGCCGGATGTACAAATAAATCGGGGCAGATGATATATGGAACCAGGGGGTATACCAATTGTCAGAACAGAATATTCGATTATGATGACAACCTTATCTGGGAATATGAATATCCGCTTGATGAAGAAGGTCAGCCAACAAACAGGTTGCCAATATCATCTTTTGACCAGGAGATGATAAATCTTGTAACTGCCATACGTACCAATAACCCAATGAATCAGGCCCATGATCTGGCCTCATCTACAATGGTAGGGATAATGGGAAGGGAATCTGCACATACAGGAAGAGAAGTTACCTGGGATGAATTGATGAATTCAAATATTCGTCTTGGCCCGGAAGAATATAAGTGGGGCTCTTTAAATATTAAAGCCCAAATCCCGGTTCCAGGTACTGCTCCTGCAGGCTGACAATTCAGCAGATGGCGATCCATCGCCAATACGAAATTGTATACCCACCTGGTACACATGAAATGCTTATCCTGCAATATTGCAAGGAGGGGATTATTGGTACTATGAATTGAAGGTTAACAATAAAAATATCATATCCACCAAGCTGATGGTTATATAGAATGATATAAAAATAGCACCAGATAATTTTCTGATGCTATTTAATATTTAAAAATAGAACTTTCAGGCAGGTGAAGTTCCCGGAACAGGAAATACTGCCGGAATATTTACCGGACCCCACTGATATTCAGTTGGACCCAGCCTGAGGTTTGAATTCATCATCTCATCCCATGTTACCAGTTGCCCGGTATAAGCTGATTCTCTTCCCATTACTGCTATCAGGGATGATGACGCCATTGTAGTGGCTTCATTTACAGGATTATTGGTGCGTATGGCAGTTACCAGGTTTATATGGGACTGATCTTCCCGTGTAACAGGTAACCTGCGGGTACGACGACCTTCCGGATCAGCCAGGTATTCATACTCCCAGATCAGATTATGATTCCAGTCATAAATGGCATTCTGACAATTCGTATATCCTTTGGTTCCATATATCACGACACCCGAAAAATTATGGCAACCGTCAATTTGACGATGCATACCCTGATATTTGCGTTTGTCATCAAAAGCATAGTCAACACTGATAAAATCATACTGGTCGCCGGTTAAACGACGGTGCCTTCCACCGAATGCAATTGCCTCTGTAGGGAACTTCTCGAAAAACCAGTTCAGAAGGTCTATCTGATGAACAAACATCTCTGTAATATGGTCACCTGAAAGCCAGTTCCAGTTTACCCAGTCCCTTAACATGTATTCCATATCGCACCATCCCGCCTGCCTGTTGACGTGCCACAGTTTTCCGCCAAGTCTTAGTGCATTACCTGATATCAGATCGCCGATTGCACCGTTTTTTACCTGGTTAAAGCATTCAATATGATCACGTGCATGCCTCAGCTGTGTTCCGGATACCACTGAAAGTCCGGCCGCTTCAGCCATCCTGCCGGTTGCCATGATAGATCTTGCACCTACAGGATCAACAGCACATGGCTTTTCAATAAATGCATGTTTTCTGGCCTGCACTGCAGCTTCAAATTGCATGGGCCGGAAATGCGGGGGAGTGGCCAGGATAACCACATCAACACCGGAATCTATAACCCGTCTGTAAGCATCAAATCCAACGAAACAGTTTTGATCGGGAATATCAACATCACGTTGTTCTTTTAATGAATTGCGACATCTGTCAAGTCTATCCTGGAAAATGTCTCCGAGCGCTGTTACTTGCAGATTCGGTCCTGCATTAAGAAAGTTGATAGCTGCACCTGTTCCTCTGCCACCGCAGCCGACAAGCCCGGCCTTCAATAAAGGTCCGTCGGGGGCGCTGTCAGCAAGAACGGGAGCTTCATATCTTTCTCTTTGTGAACTGCAGGAAGAAATAAGATATCCTGCTCCAAGGGTGCCCAGCAATCCTAAACCGGCAGCATCACCTAAAAATTCACGCCTGCTTTTAATTTTTGGCTTACTTTCCATATTATAAATAATAGTTGATTAAAATTTTTCACAATATAGCAAAATTTGATTTCTCTGTAAAATTATAATAAATATGAAATTTAGAAAAGACCGGACAAAAAATTTATATTAATTAAAAAGTTTTTTATATTTATA
>SLGC01000448.1 GCA_007123885.1 Bacteroidales bacterium
ATTTCCCCCCATTATTGCTTTTAGATATCGTAAGCCGTGTGTCCCGGGCATGGTTCGAAAATCTCTATCCTGCCGGATCATCTTTCATTAGCTTCCTCCTGACCGGAAGCCGAAAATTCTTTGGCTGCCCTGGCGAAGGATTTTAACCGTTCCTCAACCATATAGTTTATTGTACCTTCAGGAAACCGGCCGTTTTCATCACGCCCTCCTGCAGGTAGGCCTGTAAGCACCTCAATTCCTTCATCTATATGCTTTACCGCATAAATGTGGAATTTATCCTGCTCGCTTGCTTCAACTATCTCTTTTTTCAGCATCAGTTGACTCTTGTTTGCCTCGGGTATCAAAACACCCTGTTGACCGGTAAGTCCCTGCTGACGGCAAACATCAAACCACCCCTCGATCTTTTGGTTGATACCTCCTACGGCCTGTACCAGGCCGTGCTGGTTTACCGAACCGGTAACCGCAATTCCCTGGCGGATGGGAACTTCGGCCAGGGCTGAAAGCAAAGCGTAAAGCTCGGTTGATGAAGCGCTGTCTCCTTCGACCTCTGAATAGCTTTGCTCGAACACCAGACTGGCCATTATGGACAGGGGTTGGTTTGGCAGATATCGACCTGAAATAAATCCGCTCAGGATCAGGACTCCTTTGGAATGGATAGCTCCACCGAGTTTTGCCTCACGCTCGATATCGATCACTTTGGATGGACCAAGCCTTACCCGGGCAGTGATCCTGGTGGGATTACCAAACATAAATCCGCCGATCTGAAGTACCGCCAGCCCGTTCACCTGTCCGGCCTTTTCATCGTCAGTATCGATCAGCAGCTGCCCCCTGCCGATTTTTTCCCTTAGGCGGCTGCGGACCCGGTCGGAACGAAAAATGCGCGCATCGATTGCCTGCTGGACGTCCTTGTCTGTAACCACATCTCCCCCCTCCTCGCCTGCCAGATAATCTGCTTCGCGCAAAAGATCTGTAAGCTCACGCATTTGCAGGGATAATTTCCCTGCATCGCCGGAAAACCGTGAAGCATGTTCAATCACTCGCCCAATAGCGGTTTTATCAAAAGGCTGAAGTTCATACCGGCGCACAAGAGTCGAAATCCATCTTGCATAAAGGGAGCTCGATTCACCGGTACGGTCGATCTCCTCTTCAAAATCTGCGGCCACCTTGAAATACTCTTCAAATTCATCGTCAAGCTGGTAAAGAAGATAATAGATCAACCTGTCTCCGATCAGTACAATTTTAACATTCAGGGGAACGGGATAAGGCTCAAGGGATACGGTCGACATTAGATTCAGTGCCTGACCAAGGCTTTCGGTCTGTATCTCCCCTGCCTGGATACAGCGTTTAAGACCTTCCCAGGCATATGGCTGCATAAGGACTTTCTTCGCATCCAGCATCAGGTAGCCACCATTGGCGCGGTGCAAAGCCCCTGCCTTGATCAGGGTAAAATCAGTGGTAAGGGCACCCATTTGGGCAATATGCTCAATACGTCCAACCAGGTTCTGAAATGCAGGATCATCTTCATAAATCACAGGCGCACCTTTGCTGCTGCTGTGATCGACCAGCAGGTTGACTTTATATCTCCTGAAAATGGCTTCGGTTGGATTCTGCTGCTGAATACCCAGCATAGCCAGTTGCTGCTGGCCCCCATCCCTTGCCTGCTGAAACTGCTCGGCATTTTCGATCAGGTCATTCTGAACAGCATCAAGATATTTAATGACTTCCGGCAGATCTTCATACTGCTTTTTAAGTTCCTCAATCAATGAAGAAACCGTGGTCCTTATAACTTCCCGGCTAAGCTCCCTGACTTTGTTCTGTGCTTCCCTCTGCCATTGTGGCTGCTGTTGCAACACCTTATTGAGCTCTTTCTGAAAGTGGTTGATCTTTTCTTCAATCTCTTTACGCTCACCTTCTTTCAGGTCGTTGAACTGATCGGGGCCGAGAACATCGCCTTTTTTGATGGGTGCGAACGCCAGACCGGCCGGTGTCTGCATTATTGAAATACCTTCCTGCCGTGCTTTTTCCTGGATATTTTTTATCTCTTCCTGCTGCTTGTTTTTGAATTCTTCCTCTATCTCCTGGCGCCGGTTGCGAAACTCTTCGCTATCAAAAGCAGAAGGAATAGCTCCCTTGAGATCATCCACATAACTTTCCATATCTTCCCTGAACCTGATTGCACGGCCGGCAGGAAACTCAAGGTAAAGAGGCCGGTGCGACTGCTCAAAGTTATTGACATAACACCATTCGGAAGGCACTTGTTCCCCGGAAGCTTTTTTATTCAGAAATTTTTTAATCGAATCATGCTTCCCCGATCCGCTGGGTCCCATGGCAAAAAGATTAAAACCCTTCTGGCGGATGTCGAATCCAAACTTCAGGGCCTGGTATGCACGATCCTGTCCGAGAAACTCCGTGATATCCTCCAGATCATCAGTAGTTTTAAAATCAAATTCTCCGACATTATAAGGAGTAAACAGATCATTATGTGGCACTTTCCATTTTTCCATGGCAATCATATTTTGATTATATTTGAGTAATATTTCTGTATGAAAGAAGCAGGGAAAAAACTGAGAGTATAAAAAGCCGGCAAAGCTGAACAGGATACATAAAAAAAACAGTTGCAGTCTCAAAAAGTTCATTCTATTTAGAAGCTATCCTGAAAAATCCAAAATGTCTCCTGACTCTGATGAGAATATCATCAGAACCCAACAATTTCAGGGGAGGATGGAAACCGGACTGTTTTTTATATCTTGTACCTTATTAAGAAAACCTGTACATTCGCAACATCTATCAATTACCTCTTTGTGTTGATATATATAATAAAAATGCATGATAATTGAAACCAGGGCCTATGCCCGTGCCGGATTACTGGGTAATCCTTCAGACGGATATTTCGGGAAAACCATATCAATAATTGTAAGGAACTTCGGTGCTTCAGTTTCCATTTACCAGACACCGGAGTTGAAAATTGAGGAATCGGATGTCGATCTGAACACATTCCGCAATATTTACCACATGGTCGATTCTGTCAAACTATCTGGTTATTATGGCGGAACGAGGCTTGTAAAGGCAGCCATCAAGAAATTCGCCGAATATTGTGAATCAAATAATTTCAGACTGGAAAACAAGAATTTCACCATACGCTACCGCTCATCAATTCCCCGCCAGGTCGGACTGGCCGGATCAAGTGCCATTATTACCGCCACCATGAAGGCCCTGATGCAATTTTTTGAGATCGAAATTCCAAAACAAATGCTTCCAACACTGATCCTGAAAGCAGAAACCGAAGAACTTGGAATTAATGCAGGACTTCAGGACAGGGTCGCACAGGTCTATGAAGGGTGCGTTTATATGGATTTTGAAAAGGAACATTTGCTGCAGAACGGTTTCGGCAAGTACAGCCAGATAGATCCGGCACTATTGCCAAAGCTGTATCTTGCCTACAAAGTTGAACTGGGAAAAGTCTCCGGGGCCGTATTCAGTAATGTCAGGGAGAGGTACGATAAGGGAGATGAAATGGTGGTCGGCACCATGAATGAAATAGCCGAAATTGCAGAAAAAGGTAAAGCAGCAATTCTTGACAAAAATTACAACACATTAAATCAGCTGATTAACAGGAATTTCGACTTACGCTGCAAGATTATGAATATATCCGAGAGCAATATGGAAATGGTAACTACAGCGAGGAAATGCGGAGCCTCGGCCAAATTTTCAGGCTCAGGCGGTGCCATTATCGGGACATATGAAGATGATGAAATGCTGAGGCGCCTGATAGTTAACCTGCAAAAAGTAAGGGCCAGGGTCATTAAGCCGATAATAATGTGACATAAAAAAGCTGTCAATATAATTCACTTAATATCAATAATTCGCTATGATTAAAAAAGCCGTTATCCCTGCAGCAGGCCTGGGCACCAGGTTCCTTCCGGTAACCAAGGCACAACCCAAGGAGATGCTACCCATTATTGATACCCCTACAATCCAGTATGTGGTCCAGGAATGCGTTGATTCCGGTATTGAAGATATCCTGATTATTTCAGGAAAAGGAAAACGATCAATAGAAGATCATTTTGACAAGAATTACGAGCTTGAATCAAGGCTGCTGGAAAAAGAAGATGAAGCACTCTATACACATTTAAGACATATAGAGAGCATGGCAAATATTCACTTTATAAGGCAAAAGGAACTTAACGGCCTGGGAGATGCAATTTATCATGCCAGGTTTCATTGTGAGCATGAACCTTTCGCGGTTCTGCTGGGTGATACAATTATTGATTCGGTGATACCGGTAACACAGCAACTTATAGATTTATATGAACAATACGGACAGACAGTGGTAGCCGTAGAAACCGTCCCACGGGAAAATGTTTCAAGATATGGCATTGTCGGCGGCAAAAATTTAAGCTCCAAAGTAATGCAGGTAAACAAGCTTGTTGAAAAACCAGGTCCCGAAAAAGCTCCTTCCAATCTTGCAATTGCCGGACGCTACATATTGACTCCCGGGATATTCAGGATACTTGAAAAAACCCCGCGTGGTAAAGGCAATGAGATCCAGCTGACCGATGCATTGCAGATACTTTTGAAGGAGGAAGGAATTTTTGCTGCTCTTATAGAAGGGAAACGGTATGATATAGGAAACAAGATGGATTTCCTGAAAACAACTGTCGAATTTGCCCTGAAAAGGAAGGAGTTTGCCGGAGAATTCGAAGATTTTCTCAGAGAAACCGTAAAAAAGATCGATAAAGCAAAATCACAGTCCGACGAAAAACCGGAAAGTGCATTTTAAAACATGTCTGCACAGCTAAACAGCGGTCACGCAGAAGGAGCTGATCCAAAAAAAACCGGTGCAGCAAAATCACAGTCTGACGAAAAACCGGAAAGTGCATTAAAAGAATACCCGCACCACAAATCCGGTCACACAGAAGGAGCTGTTCCCGGTATGGGAGGAACAGCCGGAATATTTACGGGACCAAACTTCAATTCATCGGGTCCGAGCTTCGTGTTTGAGGCCACTATTTCCTCATAGCTTACCTCCCTTCCCGTATAGGCTGATTCCCGGCCCATAATGGCAACTATATTTGCACCGGTAACATTTTCGGTATCATTAACATAGTTTCCGGTCCTGATGGCTGTTACGAAATTTATTATTTCCTGATCATGCGGACTCACAGCCAGCCTGCCGGTGGACTGTCCCTCCTCGTCAAGGGGATACTGATATTCCCATAACACGTTGCCATTATAATCCCATACCCTGTTCATCCCGTTGGTATATCCACCGGTCCCGTAAAAGTATGTATCCACCTTGTTCGCACAGCCATCGATCTGCCTGCACATGCTGTGCATATGACGTCCGTCATCATATACATAATCGACACTGAAATTATCATACTGATCGCCCGTGAGCCTGCGGTGTCTTGACCCGAATCCCAGAGCCCTGACCGGGTGCCTGCCCATGAACCATGCCACCGTATCGAGTTCGTGTATATGCTGTTCTACAATATGATCGCCCGAGAGCCAGCACCAGTTAACCCAGTCGCGCACCATGGACTCCATGTCACACCATCCGGGCTGCCTGTTGACATGCCACAGCTTTGACATATTGAAATAGCAGTTTACCGATATAATATCGCCTATTATCCCGTTTCTGACCATCTCCAGTGCTTTCACCCGGTCGCGCATATGACGGTAATGCGTTCCCGCAACAACCACCAGTCCGGCCGACTCCGCCATCCTTCCAGTTGCCATGACCGACCGTACGCTGACAGGATCCGTTCCCACGGGTTTTTCAATAAATACGTGTTTTCTGGCCTGTACTGCATATTCGAAACTGGCAGCCCTGAAATAAGGCGGTTCACACAACAGGACAACATCTACACCCGAATCTATTACCCGCTTGTAACTGTCAAAACCCGTAAAGCAATTTGCATCGGGAATTTCAACATCAAACCGGCCTTTTAGATTACTTCTGCACTGTTCGAGCCTGTGGGGAAAAACATCGCCAAGAGCTGTTATCTCGAGATTCGGACCGGCATTTAAAAAATTTCTTGCCGCTCCGGTTCCCCTTCCGCCGCAGCCGACAAGCCCGGCTTTCAGAACATTTCCGTCAGGTGCCTGATCAGGAAATACGGGGGACCTGTATGCTGATTTTCTGGTACAGGATGACAAAAACGATCCTATGGCCGGGGATGCCAATGCACCGGCTATAGCCATTTTCTCTATGAATTTGCGACGGCCTGAATTATTTTTTTTCATTTTTTCGGAAGTTGTAAGGTAAAAGTTCAAGTTGCAAGTTAGGTAGTATGAGATAAAGATCAAAATATTCTGCCCCGCACCCGGAAATAATTTCAGACCGGTCCGGTACAAGGTGCCGGTGCGATACACTCAGTATGACTGATAATCCTGGCGCCCCTTTTCCGGAATTAGTATCCCGTCCTTCAGCAGGTAAAGAGTGTCGGCATGGTTGACAGCCTGAAAGCTCCCATGGGTGGTGACTATCATGGCTCCTTTCCTTTTTCTTATATAGGGAATCAGAATGGCGAGCATATCCCTGGCAGTTACATCATCCACGCTGCCGGTTGGTTCGTCGGCAAGAATGAGACCGGGATCATTTATCAGTGCCCTTGCAAGTGCAACACGCTGCTGCTGTCCTATGCTCAATTCCCGGGGCAGATTGTCCAGCCTGTCGCCAAGTTCCATTCCGGAAAGTATCTCTGCCGCCCGGCTTCTCTTTTCTTCTTCGGACATGTTGTTGTTCAGCAGTGCCGATTCAACATTTTCCAGGGCAGTCCACGAAGGAATAAGATTAAAATTCTGAAAGACCAGTCCGATCTTTTGACGGCGGAATATGGAAATTTCTTCATTTGAAAGGTGGTGGACCGGTACATCTTCAAATAATATCTCACCTGAATCGGGAGTGTCGATGCCGCTGATAATCCATTGAAGTACGGATTTCCCTTCACCGCTTCGGCCCTTTATCACAACGATCTCACCGGGATAAACCTCAAGATCGACTCCTTTCAGCACATCAATCCTTCTGCCTCTGACTCTGAAGCTTTTATATATTTTGCTGCATCTAATGACTGGCTTTGGTTTGATCATGTTGTTTTTTTCAATAGATGCCATGTTGATGCCGTCCTTCAAAACTGGTCCTGCATTTTAGGGCTTTAATCAAATTGTTCTGAGTATTTCGGCGGTTCTCATCCCGAAGGCTTTTAAACACGCGGCCATTCCTGCCACTGTTGCGCCGCATACAGGTATAAGCAAAGCAGCAGCCCAAACAACCGGTCTGCCAAATATCCCGCCGGCCGGCATGAATTCTGCAGGAACAAACAAGAGGATAAGGCTTCCGGACAGAAGTATACCGGCAGATGCTCCGATAAGTGCATACAGGAATGATTCTGCCATAAGCTGTCTCAGGATGCTGCCCCGGGTCCATCCGACAGCCATTAATATACCTATTTCAACCTGGCGGAGTATAACGGATGAGGTTTGTATTTTCACAGCCATAAGAAGCATGCATATAATTACAATTACTGATATTATCCATGCTGCATTTTCCGTAATCCCCATTGCGGTAATGCCTGGAACGGAACAACCAAAGGAGCTTATTCTTGAAGTCTGTCCGAGTACTGCAGCTATATCGGCTTTAGCAGCTTCATGATATCTTGCTCCAAGGCTCTCTACAAGAACTGCATTTGCGGGATCTTCCCTGTATTCATCAAGCCGGGTTACAACAAGTTCGCGGAGGGCCGGAAGGCTCATGTAAATATTTGCCTTCCCCGGACGGAGCGGCGGGTTTACTATTGCTGCTATTTCGTAATACCTGTCGCCAAGGCGGAGCATGGATCCGGCCTCCAGGCTGTAGCGTCCGGCAAATTCAAGCTCAACCATCACCCTTTCCATGTCGCCGGGAATTATAAACTCTCCTTCCACTACCTGTGATTCGGCTACCACGGTGGCAGAATAAGCAACGGGACGGGTAAGGTCAATACCTCCGAGCACCCATTCACCCTGACCGGTTGAGGCTCTGATCCTGAACATAAGGTATGGTGAGGCGTCTGCAACATTAGGCGAACGCCTGATCATTTCAATCTGCTCGTCAAATATAAGGTTGGACGGTGCATTGTTTGCCACAAATCCTTCCCTGGCAGGATCATACCGTTCTGTAGAATAGGTCTGTATACAACATCCTTCCAGGGTAAGCCTGGGAATATAGGCAACGGAATGTGCCCCGATATCCCAGAGAATATTCCGGGCAGCGTCTCTTGTTCCCCCCGGAAGAAAGGATACGGCAACAATAATTGCCGATACAAGAGAATAACTGAGCATGGCACCGGCCGATAACTGCTGCCTCCTTTTTATTCCCCTCCAGGCATATCTGATTGCATCCCTGTAAATCATAGTCCCCGTAATATTTGAGCTGGTTTATGTCGCAGGGACAATAATGCGGAACCGGCTCCGGTCAGTATTCCTGCAACCACTGTAATCACATATCCGGTAATGATAAGTCCGGTATTCATTTTCAGAACCATAGACGGATCAATACCCAGCCAGTTCCCCGAAGGGAACATGGAAAAGAAAATAATGGCAAAAACGGTACCCGCGAAGGCCCCGGCGGCAGAAACGATGAGGGATTCTGAAATGATCTGCATCATCACGCTCCGGTCAGACCACCCGATGGCCTTAAGTATGCCGATATCGTTCCTGCGTCCGGCAACTGCATGATATCCGGATACTGCGATCAAAAGTATAATGCCTGAAAAGACCAATATACCGGTAAGCCTCATTCCACGGAAGGTGATGCCCAGGGCTGCACCGGCGGGATTCATGCAGCTGTAGCCAAGTGTTGACGAATTGAACCCCAGCAGTTCCCTGACATCGTTTTGAGCCCTGTATGTGAGGATGGCGCTTGCACCGTCAACAAGAACAACGTTGGCAACATCCCTTACCGGTTGTTCTATTCTTGAATTCAGAACCTCCATAGCATCTTCGAATGACATGTAAATGTCGGCCCTGGCCGGCCTTGTTCCGGGACTGAGGATCCCGGCCACCTTGTACCTGAGCTCTTCAAAGAAAATAGTGTCACCCGTAGTATATTGTTCGGCATCTGCAAATGTCTGCTCAAGCAGGGCAACCCCCCTGTCGCCCGGAACAAGGGAACGCCCCTGAACAATTTCGGTTCCCGAGCAGTTAACCATGCGGACCGATTCCATATCTGAGGGATCAAAACCTGCAAGCATCCATGAACGCCTGGTTTCCCTGCCGGTTACTATGGCAAATGTCAGCAATGCTGATGCATGTCTGATGTTCGGCGATAAGTTTATGGTATTGACAAGCTCTGCCGGAAAGGGAACAACAGGATAATTGTAGACCAGGAAGCCTTCATTGGCGGGATCTTTGAAGCTGATATCCGGCATGCCCTGCTCTGCAGAATAGACAAATCCGATAAACTGTGCGCCGGTATAATTCAGGGCGGAGCTTGTTCCCCGGACTGAGAATCCGGAGAAGGTAAGGGCTAAAGCAAGAAAGGACGTTGCCAGCATGAATCCCAGTGAATTGCTTATGCTGCCATGCTTCCGGCGGACAACTTCTTTCCAGGCATAAATGAAGATATTTTTCATAGCTCTTTGGGTAAAAAATTCGCTAAAATCGGACTATCCACCACCAGAGGTGACTTTAACTCCATAACCACACATTCCTCTCGGGCAAATCACCGCCAGGACATTACCGCTCCATAAGATGCGGGTTTGCAAGTCTGACTGTAACCTCCTGCCGGAAAGCAGCCGGCGACACAACAAATATATTTATTTATTTACATATCTTATACATTTGAATCCAAAGCTGTTACTGCTGAAGTTCTTCGACCGTGACTATATCATTGATTATGGCATAGACAATGAGTCCGGCGACAGACCGGATATCGAGCTTTCTGGTAATATTTTTCCTGTGGGTATTAACGGTATGCGGACTGATGAAAAGTTTTTCCGATATTTCCCTGTTATTCAATCCCTGTGCAAGCAACCTCACAATCTCTTTTTCCCGGACAGACAGGATATCAGCATTTCCGTTGTGGATTGATTCGGTTGGCAGCATTAAAAGGGCGGCCAGCTTTTTTTTGATTTTATTCCTGCCGTCTCCTACCTGAATAACATCCTCAAACAGTTCCCTGAGGTCGTCATCAAAAATATTATATACAAAAGCGGTAACCCGCATGTTGGCATTCCTTTTTTCCTTCAGCCAGACGGCCAGATCGGGGGTAATGAACAGGGGATTTATGATCAGTATATCCGGATCATATCTTTTCACAGCTGCCGGCAGGTTTGAAGCAGCGTGAATTTCATTGATGCTGTCAAAAAGGTTAGTGTTCCCGATTACCTGGACCAACCCCTTTCTGATGATCTCCGACTGCTCGGCTATTAAAATCGATTTTCCCATTTAAATTGTTAAAAAACATTTTCTTCAGGCTTACCATGTCTGGCCGTATGAAGGCTATGGCATTTTTACCTGTTTCTCCAGTTGCCTGACAACAGGTATAAGAACTTTATCCTCTATCCTGGCATGATTTATAAGATCCTCCTCAAAGTCTATAAGCTCATTAATAAGCCGGATCCTTATATACCTGTCGTTTGCAGGGGGAAAATACTTGATAAGCAGATTTTTGATATCTGAAAGTTTTTCCTCGATATTATCGTGTCTTTCTTCAAAAACCTGAACCGAATAATCAACCTGTCCAAGTCTGCCGGATTTTTTTTTGTACGAGGAAATCATTGCCATGTAAGGAAAAGCAGTTTCATCCTCATATGAAAGATGATCCTTTACCTCATCGATGTACTGATCGAAAAATTTTTCCAGCTGTTCAACTGCGGGATGATCAACATTCTTCTTGAAATCGCGTATAAGTCCCTTAAGATAGGGAATTCTTTCTTCCAGGTAATAATTGTGTGATTCTACCAGGTAGTTGATCAGCATATCAACATCGACATCCTTTAGCTTCCTGTCAGGAAAATATTCCGGGTTGAGGAAGGTATTTGCCATCAGTAAAAAAAACTGAAGATCAATTCCCAGTTTCATGCACATCTCTGTTACGGTTATATCGCCAAAACCAAGTTCTATGCCGAACCGGGGAAATAAAACCAGCGCCCGCTTGTCGGATTCAACTATTTCCGAAAGCTTCATTTTTCCCGTGATGATCAGATCAGCCATTTTCATTTATTTTTGCGGGATTCACATGAATACCTTGCCATTAGTTACAGCAAAGATAATATTTAAATATCAGGACTTTATAAAGTCCTGAGCGGGTTTTCAGTATTGCACACTCTTCTCACCGGCTTCCACCCTGAAGGGCAGAAAATTTTCCCTGGGAGGAAGAGGACAGGTAGCATAGGGTGTTAATGCGCAGGGCGGATTATAGGCCTTGTTGAAATCCATGTATACGTACCCGTCATCATCAGGTCCCCCGGCAACAAGAAAGCGTCCGCCGCCATATGTTTCAAGTGCATTGGTATCGTCTGCAAAAATTATAAAAAGCCTGTCGCGGCTTCCTGTCGGATACAGCCTGTAGGTCTCACCATCAAATTCAAATTCAAGAATGCCGGGGGCTTTTTCCTCGCTGATCCCGCCCAGTACATCGGGTATCCTGATGGTAAGCTCCTGTTCCGATTCTATAAACCTGGCCCGGATGATCCATCTCTGATCGGGGCGGAATCTTTCAATCTTTTCCAGCTCAAGCCTGTAGCTCATATAATCACGCAGTCTGACTGCCGATCTCTCCCCTCTTCTTATGATAAAAAAGGCAAGGGAGTCGACAGTGAGCAGCCGGGCATCCGTTCCTTCACCATATATGGCAGTTGTACCCGAAAGCTGTGTTCCATCAGCTTTAACGTTTGTTTCCCCGTAAGGGCGGAATCTTACAATATCGCCTTCCTGTATCAGGTCACCTACCCTTGCAGGTCCGCGGGGAAAAATAATATCGTTGCCAGCATCCGAACCAACACTGTTTTCACCTTCTTCAAGCCAGAATAAGCCGGCCAGATTAAGCCAGCCGCCGGGCGACTTAAGGCTTTCCAGTCTCTCTGAATCCCATTCAGAAATATATTCTGAATACCGGGCGGGATCCATTCCATTTTCCTTAGGCGTATTGCAATAAAGAAGAAATGCTGTAAGTGAAAGTAAAAGTAATGTTCTCAGAATAACATTATACATATCTTGATTTGTTTATATTATTGGCCACTATGCAAAAATACAATAATTTACATAATTTCATATCATACCAAATTTTCCACCCCTTGCAATTTTTGAATAAATTTCCGATCTTTATTGCCCTGTAAACCTGTAACCTAAAACCACATCTCATGAGACTGTTTTCCTCTAATATTGTCCTGCTCTTATCAGGATTAATTATGTCTGTGACTTTTTCCTGCAAAACCGAAACAGATCCGTCAATAAGGATTTATGACCAAAACCCTTTTTACTGGCAGTACAGGGGTGAACCCGTTCTGCTTCTTGGCGGATCAAAAGAAGATAATCTTTTCAACCATCCGGAAGGTCTGGCCGAACATCTTGATGTTTTGAAAAATGCTGGCGGCAATTATATAAGGAACACCATGAGCAGCAGAAATCCCGGCAACCGCTGGCCGTTCCGTCAGCTTGAAAGCGGCCTTTATGATCTTGACCGGTGGGATGATCAATACTGGGAGAGGTTCACGAACCTGCTTGAGCTAAGCTATGAAAGAGATATTATTGTACAACTGGAGATATGGGATCCCTGGGATTATTTTATGTCAGAAGCCCCCCTGGGATACGGTCCTGAAAATATCGGATGGGAAAGCTGTCCGTACAACCCGGTACTCAATATAAATTACACCACCGAAGAGAGCGGACTGGACACAATCTTAGATTATTATTCAGGGAGGCATCCGTCGACACATCTTTTCTTCCACACCGTGCCGGAATTGAAAGATATTCCGGTTGTAAGAAAGTATCAGGAGGCGTTCCTGGAAAAGCTCCTTTCTATTTCACTCGACTATCCCAATGTACTTTATTGTATGAATAATGAGATAGGCGAACATCCTGAATGGGGAGAGTACTGGGCAAGATTTATCCGCGTAATTGCTGAAAAGAAGGGAGAAGAGGTATACCTGGCAGATATGAGAAGGAATTCAGATTTTTCCTCGGAAGAGCAGACAAATCTCCTGCATGACAGAACTCACTATGATTTTTTCGAGATATCTCAAAATAACGCTAACAGCGGACAGAGACATTATGATCTGATAATGGTGATCAGGGATCAGATTGTTGATTCGCCCCGGCCGCTTAATAATGTTAAGATCTATGGAGGCACGGTGGGCTGGACAAACAGCGCGGTGGAGGGAACAAGGAGATTCTGGAGGAATATTTTCGGGGGACTCGCGTCGTCGAGGTTCCACAGGGAGGGCCCCTCATCCATGTATTTCGGGATCGGCCTGAGTGAACTGGCGCAGACCCATTTGACCAGCATGAGGATGTTTACCAGTGAAATGAATATATTCACCTGCTCACCTTCAAATGAACTGTTAAGCGAAAGGGAACCTGATAGGGCCTACTGTATTTCTGAAGCAGGCAGACAGTATGCCATCTACTTCCCCGACGGCGGTAATGTTGTTATTGATCTTTCCGGCAGTGCCCCGGAGATGGAACTCCGATGGTTGGATATCCTTAGCTCAGAATGGCATGAAAGCACGAGGGTTGAAGGGAACAGCAAGGTTGCCATCACGGCGCCGGGACAAGGTCACTGGGCCGCACTGATAAGACAGCCTTAAAAAGGAACCGGCACCGGACATACCCCGGACAGCCGGAAAAGCAGCATTATGTATGAGCCGGCTTGCAATCAACAGCCGGAAAATGCAATTTCCAAAGTGTGATAAACCGGTCGATGACGAATATAGACAATGGTCCTTAATAACCGGAAAAATTTTGCTAAAAATCTTTTTCATTGTATATTAGCCACTGTTTTTTTAACTCCTTTCATTATTCCGGTTCTCTTCGGGTTTAGATCAACCAAAAGGATCAAAAAAGGATCAAATAATGATCAACTAATTGAAACTGAATAGATAAAAGTGAACTATAATTAAATTTTATAAAATGGACAGAAGAAAATTTATAGCAAGCACAGGTGCAGCCGCTGCAGGGACATTCCTCGCGAATCCCGTGACAGGAATGGCAGCAGTAAATCCGCAAAGAAGAAGGAAAAAAAGGGTGGCACTTGTCGGCACCGGCGTACGGGGTGTGGGCATGTATGGAAGCGGGCTCATGAGAACCTACTCCGACTATGTTGACATGGTGGGTTTGTGTGATACAAACCCCGGAAGGTTGCAGGTCGGAAGCCGGATTGTAGATGCCGGTTGCCCGACCTTTACCGATCTTGAAGAAATGATAAGGAAGCAGAAGCCCGAAACCCTTATTGTAACAACGGAGGACCGGACTCATCACGACGTGATCATCAAGGGCATGGAGATGGGATGTGACATAATAACCGAAAAGCCTCTTACAATTGACGAGGTGAAGGCACAGGCCATAATCGATGCCGAAAGAAAGTACGGCAAAAGGGTGATAGTTACCTTCAACTACCGTTATCCGCCCTACCGTGCCAGGATGAAGGAGCTACTTATGGAAGGCCTGATAGGTGATGTTACGTCGGTTGATTTCCACTGGCAGATCCATCACCGTCACCTGCAGCAATATATGATGCGCTGGCATGGTGAAAGCAACAGGGGCGGAACATTATGGGTTCATAAATCGACCCACCATTTTGATATGGTCAACTGGTTCCTGAATTCTGAACCCGTACAGGTACAGGCTTTCGGAGCATTGGAAAGATTTGGCAGCAAGGGCCCCTTCCGGGGAAAGAACTGCCGTAATTGTGCATATACAAGCGAGTGCCCCTATTACTGGAATATCAATGAAAACGAGCGTCTGAAAACCCTTTATGCAGATAATGAGCATTATGACGGCTATATAAGGGATAACTGTGTTTTCAGGCACCAGATAGATATATACGACAAGCATTCTGCAATAGTGAAATATGCCAATGGCGCATTCCTCAATTATTCCCTTACTGCAGATACAGATTACGACGGCTACTGGATAACATTCAACGGAACAAAAGGAAGACTTGAGTCCAGGGTGCTCGGATATCCCCGGAAAGAATATGCTGAGCTGGTATTCACGCCTGTAAGCATATATAACGATAAGCCTGCAGAAGTGATAAAGGTAGCGTTTGACCGGGGAGGCCACTGGGGCGGTGATCCGATAATGCTGGATAAATTGTTCAAGGATCCCGACACCCCCGATCCGCTGGGTCAGCAGGCCGGAGTGCGCGATGGTGTTATGTCAATCCTTATTGGAGTTGCTGCCAGAAAAAGTATTAAAGAGGGCCGTGTAATAAATATTGCAAGCCTTACAGATCTTGAGCCACAGGTAGTGAAACCCGCGTTCACCTGAAAAACCCAACCGAACAGGAGGTAAATATTCACTACATCTTAAAAGGCAGTCCGGCCCGTCATGGTGCCGGACTGCTTTTTGCTTCAACACTCTCAGTATGCCTTTTCGATGTTCCAGACAAAGGCCCTTACCCCTACCTCCTTGTTCAGTTCATCGAGCTTTCTGACATTGTCGAGTAAAACATCCACCTGTTCATCCGGAATGATGGTCATTGCAGCAGAGTTAAGCTCGGGCCAGGTATGGGTGCCCATGCGGGGATCGCCTGATTCCGATCCCCTCCCCTTCACTTCGCTCCACCATGTATAACCCCGTATATTAAGCCGGTCGAAAAGAAACTCCACTCTTTCTGTATTTGCCTGGTTGAATATTACCATTACTGCCTTCATGCCTCTGTTTTATTTATTTTATGTCTGTCCCCACTCAACTTCCATTCCCGTTCATAAATTTGAATTTGTTCCTTATCTTCTGTATCCTGTCCCTTTCTCCCCTGCGCGAAAATATTCCATAGATAACAGGCACCATGACAAGAGTAACCATTGTCGAGAAAACAAGTCCGCCGATAAGCGAGATCCCCATCGGGCTCCATATCTCCGATCCTTCCCCCCTGCTGAGGGCCAGAGGGAGCATGGCAAAGGTTGTAGTGGCAGCAGTCATCAATACCGGCCGGAGCCTTAATTTGCCGGATATAGCTATTGCCTCATTAAGAGGATGGCCCCGGTCACGCATCAGATTGATGTAATCGATAAGTACAATACCATTCTTGACAACTATCCCGATAAGAAGCACGGCACCCAGCGCGGCAATTATACTTAACGTGGTGTTTGTAATGAAAAGGGCAAGTATGACACCGGTAAATGAGAAAGGTATAGAAAACATTATCACAAAGGGCATGATAAATGATTCGAACTGGGAAGCCATTACCAGAAATACCAGTATTATACTGATCAGCAGCAGCAATCCCAGATCCATGAAACCCTCAGCCATATCTTCATATGCCCCGCCAACATTTATCATCACTCCGGGGGGTACATCGACCGAAGAAATAACCCTGTTTATCTCCTGTGCAAGATCGCCAAGCGCAATCCCCGAAGGAACGGCGGAAACAGTTACAATCCTTTCACGACTTTTCCGTTCGATATTCGGAGGGCTCCAGTACTCCTCCACCCGGCCTATTTCACCAAGGGAAATCCGGCTGCCCGTTGCATTTGTCATTACCAGGGATTCAATATCTGAAATGGTGCTACGGGTATCTTCGCTGTATCTTACTATAATGTCATATTCATCACCCTGTTCCCTCAGCATGGAAGCGGTCATTCCGGTAACCCGGTTACGTATGGCAGATGACACCATTGCGGTGTTGAGACCGTTCTGGGCAAGCTTGTTCCTGTCAAGAACAACCTGAAGCTCCGGACGATCATCCTTACGGCTGATCTGAACATCTTCGGCCCCTGGAATAGCCCTGATTGCATCTCTTATCTGATGGGCCAGGGCGCCGGTTACATTAAAATCAAATCCGTAAATTTCCACATCTACCGTATTGGATCCGAAACCACCGCCGGAAGTTGTAACGGAATATTCAACAATTTCGGGGATCAGTTCCAACTGACGTCGAAGGTCATCGGCAATTTCCCATATTGAACGGTATCTTTCGGATACAGGCAACAGCCTCATAGTTATATCAATAGAGTTGGGCCCTCTCTGGCTGAACAGTGCGGATATACCGCCTGCGTCATCAGAGCCCGAGGAAACGGCCATCACCAGTGCCTCGGGATATCTTTCACGAATAATATCCTCCAGCTCCCGGGCAACTTTCATAGTCTCCTCCACCCTTAGCCCGGTTGTCAGTTCAATGCTGGCATTCAGCCTGCTTTCGTCCGACTCAGGCATAAATTCGGTGCTTATCAATCCAAGCAGAAACAATGAGCCGATAAAAATGGCAATTCCCCCGGCAACCACCTTCTTTTTATTCTTCAGGGCCACACGGATCGTCTTTTCATACGATCCTTCAAACCATACCAGGAAGGGTTCAATAGTTTTCAGGTGACTGAACCGGCCGGGTCTTTCCACCCTTTTTTTAAGTTCCAGAAGCTGTGAAGCAAGCATGGGTGTAAGAGTTATGGCTGCAATGGTCGAGGCAGTGACGGTAATTGTGACTATCCAGCCAAGCTGACTGAAGAGGACTCCTGTCATGCCGGGAACAAGGGTTAACGGGAAAAACACTGCAACAATGACCAGCGTGGTGACGATAACCGAAAGCCATACCTCGTTTGTGGCATAGATGGCGGCTTCGCGGGGACTGGTGCCCCTCTCGATATGGCGGGAGATATTCTCCAGCACCACGATTGCATCATCCACAACCATTCCCAGTGCAATCGAAAGGGATGCAAGGGATATGATGTTTAGCGAGCCATCAGTTATAAAAAGGTAAATGAATGAGACTATCAGCGATATTGGTATGGTCAGGATCACTATAAAGGTGGCCCTCCATTTGCCAAGGAAGAACAATACTACCAGGATCACAAAGAAAAGTGCCCACAGCATGGTCTGCGAAAGGTTATTTACGGAGTCGCTGATAAACACCGATGTGTCGATTATTTCGCGTACCGTGATATCAGGAGGAAGGTCCCTCTGCAATTCTGCAATTGCGTTTTTAACATCCCTTGCCACGGTTACCGTATTTGCACCTGACTGTTTCATAACCATCATCCGTACTCCCTGGCTGCCATCAATTCTTTCATCAAGAGCCACATCCCTGAGCGTATCGCGTACCTGTGCAACATCACTGAGAAAAACCGAGCTGCCCTGGAAATGCCCTACCATAAGGTTGTTCAGCTCATAACTTTCCGCCAGTTCACCCTCTACCCTGAGCTGGTAATCCATCATACCCATACGGATGTTTCCCGAAGGCATGTTCATGTTTTCCGAGCGGATGGTATTTCCCAGTTGTTCTATGGTAAGATTGTATGCCGCAAGTTTGACGGGATCCGCTTCGACATAGATACTTCTACGGGGGGAACCCATCAGGCCGGTTGTACCGATACCCTCGATCCTGTTAAGGGGATTTATTATCCGTTCTTCAAGTATTTTACCAAGACCCGGATAGCTTTCTTCGGCGGTAATGGCATAAAAAAGAATGGGGATCATGCTCATATCGAACTTGAAAATGGAAGGCCTTTCCACTCCCTCGGGAAGGAAACCATAGACAAGATCTATGGCATCCCTTACATCATTGGAGGCCTCGTTGAGATCTGCCTCCCAGTCAAATTCGAGCGTTATTACAGAAACATTATCACTCGAAACAGAGTATATCTCCTTCAGATTATCGACAGTGTTGAACATATCTTCCAGCGGACGGGTAACATTGATCTCTATATCGCTGGCATTCGCACCGCTATAGGATGTTATTACCGAAATATAGGGAGGATCCATTTCCGGGTAAAGATCAACAGGAAGGTATATCAGCGAATATATTCCCATCACAATGACTGCGGTGAAAACCATCATTGTAGTGATAGGCTTTTTTACGGCGTTCTTATATAAGCTCATTTGTAATTTTCATTAAAAATTATTACGGGCAGTCAAGGTTATCTTACACTAACGGCTACTCCGTCAAGCAATCTGGCCTGCCCGGCAACAATAATATTGTCGCCTGCATTGATTTCGTCCGAAATTATCTCAACCATATCATCAAACCGGTCACCCAGCTGAACGATCACTCTCTTTGCCCTTCCGTTTTCTTCCAGGAAAACGAAGCGTTCATTTGATCCCTGAAGCTTAAGCACGGCAATGGCAGGGACCACGAAAACTTCATCCTGCCCGGTTTCAAGCCTTGCCCTGGCGAACATTCCCGGCCTCAGCCGTTCATCCTGGTTGGGAATCAGAAGTTCTACGGTAAAAGACCTGGTAAAAGGATCGATAGTGGGATATATACGCAGCACCTTCCCGGCGAACTCTTCCCCGGGCCATACATCTGAAGTTACTAAAACAGGCATTCCTGTATTTACAACCGGGTAATACCTTTCGGAAACATTGACCCTGGCCTTGAGTTGCGATGTATGGACGATTGACAGGATTGCAGCTTTTCCGGCAGGAGTATTGGGAGCCCCGGAAAACATCTCTCCATTATCAAAATATTTTCCGGAAACAATTCCGCTGAAAGGAGCAACAAGCCGGGTATTTTCCTGCAGGAATTCAACATTTGAGAGTGCCAGGTCATATTGGGTCCTTATCTGGTCGTACTGCTGCTGGGGAATACTGCCAACCTTTCTCAGAGTATCCACCCTCCTGTAGTCCCGTTCCAGATTTGCCAGCTGCACTTCGGCCTGCTGCAGTTGTGTCCTGTCCATTTCTACAAGCAACTGGCCCCGGGATACCCTGGTGCCGGCTTCAACATGAATCCTGTCGATGCGTCCGGGTGAGGCGGAGGCAAGGTGCACTTCCCTGTATGCCATAAGAGTGGCAGGGTATGTTATGTTTCGTGACATTTCACTGTAATCCAGTTCCATCACCCTTACCGATTCCGCTGTATTATCCTCCGGGCCGGTACCGGTTTCTTCTGCGCGGGATGAACATCCCCAGGCTGCAAGAATGATAGAGGGGAGGATGATAAGCATGTTCTTCAAGACTTTCAGTTTCATTTTGTGTAGTTTAATATATTTTCGCAATTCCGCTTGTTATTGATCAGGATTGTTTGGTTAAATATCCCTTTCAGATCGAATTCAGTAGTTTATCCATCTCAACCTGCGCCTGAAGCAATTGCATCAGCGAGGCTATATAGCTGTTTTCCGCCTGCAGGTAATTATTGTTTGCAGTGGTCAGATCAAGGCTTGAAGCCACTCCGTGCTCAAATTTGGTTCTCATGTTCCGGTAAACCCGCTGGGCTACCTCAACATTCCTTTTCTGGCTCTCAAACTGTTCAAGGGCGTTATTAAGGTTGTACCTGAGCTGCCTTTCCTGTATTGACAGCTGTTCTGTCAGAAGCTCCCGCTGGTTTTCAACGCTCTCGAGGTTAATCCTTGCCTGGTTGACCCTTGCCTGTCTCATGCCGCTTGAAAAAATAGGTATGTTTACATTGAAGCCTATAACATGCTTGGGAGTGATGTCAAATTCAGGTTTCAGGAGCTTTTCAGTATAGTTGTAAAACCCGGTAACGGTAGGCAGGAATGCTGCTCTTTCCAGATCTACCTGCTTTTCTGCAATCGATGTTTGCAGCTCCATAAGCCGGTAGTCGATATTTTCATCCATCCTGAAACCGGTCAGAAGACTTCCCTGGAAATCGGAACGTTCTACCAGGTAATCGAGATCGTCTGTCAATGCAAGATCAATTGCGGCGTCAAGTCCCAGCTGCAATCTGAGCATGTTATATGAAAGCTCCACCTGACGTTCAGCCGCCTTTAATCCGTTTTCAATCATGGTTGCCTGAACAGAAAGCTGATCATAATCAAGCTCCTCGGCAACCCCGGCAGCAACCAATGCCCTTGTCTTGGCAAGCAGGTCGCGCATATTCTCAAGATTAGCCTCCAGTATGTTCTGTGACTGTTCAGAAACAAGTACCAGGTAATAGGCCTGCATTACCTGCGAGATTATTTCAAGCTCTGTCCGCTCCATACTGACTTCTGTTACATCACGGAAGAGCCTGGCCGTCTGGACTCCTACTATATAACTTGCATTGAACAGGAGTTGTCCGACAGTAAGTGAAGCATTGCTGGTGGGGTTAAAGGTGATTTCCATTCCCGGGAAAGCCCCTAAAGAAGCGGTCGAACCAAAGAAGTTGTTGTAATCGACCGTTGCATTCACCTGGGGCAGACCCTGTGCGACAGTCTCCCTTAACCTCTGACCCGCCTCGTCAACTGCAAGTCCGGCATTTACCAGGTTCTTGTTGTGTTCAATTGCATAGTGTCTTGCATTGTCAAGACTGAGCTCCATGGGGTTCTGTGTAGCAGCCGGTTGAGGAACGGCAGCAATTGGAACCATAACAGCAAGGGAGCATTTTAGTATTAACCGTCTTAGCATTTTAGTATTAATTGTTTTAGCAATTTGTGATCTGATCTCGTGTTATTAACTGATTTTAAAATTAGGTTTAAATCAAGCCGCCGAGTAATAAATTCCGGTGAATGGTATAATTCAGCCGATGAACAGGGGTTTCCTGTTTTTGGATCCTTTTCTCTGGGTCTGCTTCGTTGGATCCTTTTCTCTGGATCTGCTTCGTTGGATCCTTATCTTTGGATCTGCTTCGTTGGATCTGCTTCCATAGATCTGTATAACTGAACTGGATGTACTCCCTGATTTATCATAGACGCTTCATCTAACTGTTTTAACAAAACTCTAAGAAAACTATTATATTATTTTAAGTTTTATATTTTTAATAATTTG
>SLGC01000008.1 GCA_007123885.1 Bacteroidales bacterium
ATTCTTTACGAAACAGGTGTCTTGGAATAAGATCATGTATATAGCCTCCCTCTGCATGTATCAACTCCCCAAAAAAGCCATTCCTGATCATGTTTAAAATAGCAGCATTAGCCCCGCCTGACATCTGCACACAGTGTTTGCGGGTCCTTTCGGAAGTTTCTACCAGTTGCCAGCATTCATCCATGGTGGTGGCGGCAGGAAGTTCGACATACGCGTGCTTGTCATGTTCCATCGCATATACACATTGCTCCGCATGCAGGTTCCATGGGGTTTGAACTGCAATTAGATCAATATCCTGACGTTCGCAAACTTTTTTCCATTCATCAGGTCCGCCTGAATAGTGATCAGGCTTATGTCCCAAAAAGCTTATCAGATCTGCAGCTCTCTCACACCTGTCGGCATATAGATCACATAAAGCCCTTATTTCTACCCCTTCAATACAGGCAAGCCTTCTGGTAGATCCGGTACCGCGGTTGCCGAGTCCGATTACAGCCACCCGGACGACATCCAGTTTGGGTGCGCCATAACCGCGCATATTAAAAACCTGCCGGTAAGTATGGGGGAAAGGGTCTGAAGGTTCAGCCCGGCTTGTGCATCCGATTAAATTTGCACCCAACAGGCCTGCACCTGTTAAGCCTGTTGATTTTAAAAAATTCCTGCGTGAAGTTTTCATATTCTTTATCTGTTTTTTAAAATTAATATTTGGTTATATGCAAATCTATGAATTTTTCAATACCATAATTCTTTACCGGCTCAATAAAATAATATTCTGAAATTATCTGCATCTATCCATATCTCGTTTCGGGATTCATTTTTATTTTGATTTTACCCACTACAAGTACTTAAATTACTGCTAATTGTCCGGGATATCTTAAAGGCCAGTCTTAAATCTGATCATTACAGTTTCATGTAGCAATTATAATTATATAAAATTATATAACATAAATTAATCGTAGTGAAAATTTTTTATTAAGGAAAAAGAAGGTTTTTACTTATAATTCAATATCGATATAAAAGTAAATTAATTCCGGCAAATAAAAAATTACGGAAACATTCCATCGGCCGGATCTGTGGAAAAAAGATCGGATGAATCACCTTAAAAAAAATGCAACACTAATGGCTGTATTAAATTACAGGCAGGATATCATAATTTAACCCGGATTTGTAACGTTAAATTATTTTTGTTATCCTTACCGATTGATTGAATAATCAGCTTAATACCGTACAATTTGAGAAAAGTACTTATCAGCATAGTCATACCGGTTCTCGCCGTCATTATCACCGCTGTAACATTTGTCATTTATAATACGTGGGACCGGCACAGGGGCTATCTCGTGGATCTGGACATTAAAGCTCCGCCGGAAGGTAGAGTTCTTGCCGGATTCGCCGCAATGAAAATTACTCCTGAGATTACCGATACGTGGACTGATGTAAAGGGGAATTCCAGATTTATGCCGGAGGAAGGCGATACCTTCAAGGATATCACCGGCAGCGGCAATTTTGATGCAGTGTGGCTTGCCGGCTTCAGCAACAGAAAGGCAGCAAAAGGTGTCCATGATGATCTCTGGGCAAGGGCAATGGTTCTGGATGACGGACAAACGCGTATGGCATGGGTAGCTTTGGATGCAATAGGACTTTTTGGCTGCGACGTTATCGATATCCGCAAATCCATTCCCGGGGATCTGGGTATTGATTATGCCATTATTTCCAGCAGTCACACCCATTCTGCTCCTGACTTACTGGGAATGTGGGGGTCAAGCCGCATCAGGTCGGGTGTGGATCCCGGATATATGGATCTTGTTAAAAGACAATCGTTAGCGGCAATTGAAACTGCAGTGCAAGGCCTGCGTCCCGCAAAATTCAGATTTGCCGTTGACAAGGAGAATGCTGCACCTATGATCAGGGATACCCGTGAGCCTGAAGTGATAAACCCCGAATTGCGCATAATGCAGGTTATGGACCTGGAGTGCGGGACTACCTTAGGCACACTTGTGCAATGGGATAACCATCCGGAAACAATATGGAGCAGGAACCTGATGGTTACATCCGATTTTCCCCACTACCTTCGTGAAGGAATAGAAAACGGCATCTGGAAAGGCGACTCACTCATCACCCCCGGACTTGGCGGAATTGCTATGCATGTTACAGGGAATATCGGGGGACTTATGACGACTTCGCCTGCTGTGGGCATAGAATGCTCCCTGACTGATACAGTATACTTTGAACCCTCTTTTGACAAGGTACGTGCCCAGGGATTGTCACTTGCCCAAATGACGATCACTGCCCTGAATTCATCCGGTATTGTTGAGATCGAAACCGGCAGTATAGAACTCAGGGCGAGAACGGTTATCCTGCCGGTTGACAACAGGCAGTTCCGGCTGGGGGCAGCAATAGGCCTTTTTAGCAGGGGTTTGACAGGATGGATGAGATTCCGTTCGGAAATTGCATTCTGGAAGTTCGGGCCTGCAAGTTTTCTTCACCATCCCGGCGAATTGTATCCTGAAATAGCTGATGGCGGTATAGAGGCCCCGGATGGACAGGATTTCAATACCGGCCCGCAGGAAATTCCCCCGCTAAGGGAAATCATGCCCGGCCATTTCAAATTTATTACCGGTCTTTCAAATGATATGATCGGTTATATCATCCCTGAAAGTCAGTGGGATGCCGAACCGCCCTACACCTATGGAAATGAAAGGAGTCCTTACGGGGAAATTAATTCTCTTGGCCCGCGAACTGCACCGATTCTTCATTCCGAAATGAAAAGGTTAATTGAAGCAGGAAAACATTAATCCCGGAATATCCACGCAATATTGCCCCGTGAAGAGGATGCCATCGGATTTCAAGAGGTAGTGGTTTGCCGTCCTGGCGCCCTGGAAAGGCAGACTTTTTGGGTGCTGCAAGTATAGCACATGTAATACGGCATGATCCTTTATCATCAAATGGTTGCCCTGCAAATGTAAAAAGCCGGGAGAAGTCCCGGCTTTTTACAACATGATTACTTCAGGTGGCTCTTAATATTGACGTTCCTGACCACGGCGGTGCTTCTGCTGGCCATCTTCAAATTCCTCTTCCTGCTCGTCCAAAACTTCACCGTCACTGGTAATCATAACTATTTTAGTCTCCTGCTCTTCAGCATTGTTCAGTTTCACCTTGTAAAACGAACCTTCTTCATACTGCTCAGCATCTGTTACTATGGAAGCTTCAGCAGGTTCCCACTCCTCATAATCTTCCTGTAGTTTTTCCTGTACAGGCTGAGGAAGATCGGTTACCTCAATTTGCCTTTCGGGAGTTTGCTCCTGTTGATGCTGTTCCTGTTGCTGCTGTTGTCCTTCCTGCTCCTGGCCATAAACATTGGCAGTGAATAATCCAAATACAAAGACCAGTACAAACGAAATCAGATTTTTCATAATATTAAATTTTTAAGTTAAACAATAATCTAATCATACCGTTTTTATGATCATAATTATGCCAAAACTGTTTACCGCTTATTAATCAGACTATTGAGATAAAATAAAGTATCCGGAGAACTGTATATTATGTATCCCATATGTTAATAATAGATACACATTTATACCTGACTGACTTGCATATCTTCAATATTCCTTTAGTGCCGGGAAAGAAAGATAGTTATATTGCATAACCTGAATTGCAATGTTTATATATGTATTTTCACCATTTACATTATTTTATGTTTGTTTTAATACTCTAATAACTTATATTTGAGTTTTTCTAAATAAAAATATCTCCTGCATTAAACAAATGGCATCAAAAAACGGATTTCAAAATGCAGGCGAGAATATCTATATTTCTGTAAACAGGCAGATTAGAAATTTATATAAAATTTAAACATTAATAATTCTCATTATGACAAGTACACGTAGAGATTTTCTGAAAAAAGCAACCTTATCCGGCGCAGGTATAGTTGGTGCCGGAATGATGAGTTGCAGCAGAGCCTCTGGTTCTGATCCGTTTCCACAGAAGCAGGGACAAACTTTCAATATGTCAGGATACGCGGCACCAGGACTGGATGTAGTGCGCATTGGTATTGTCGGCCTTGGAAACAGGGGTACCGGGACCGTCAGAAGACTGGCAAGTATTGAGGGAGTTGAGATCAGGGCATTATGTGATCTTGAACCGGACAGGGTACAAAGATCAGCCGACCTGATCGAGCATCTTGGACACAAACCGGATTTCTATTCAGGTGATGAAGATGCATGGAAAAGGATGTGTGAAAAACCCGATCTTGACCTGATTGCAATCGCAACTCCCTGGCATCTGCATACCCCCCAATGTGTATACGCCATGGAAAATGACAAGCATGCGTATGTTGAGCTTCCTGCTGCAACTACCATGGAAGAATGCTGGGAACTTGTTGAAACTTCCGAAAGAACACGCAAGCATTGTGTCCAGATGTCTGGAAGCTGCGCCGGCGGCCTGTCGGCTACCATTCTGAATATGGTAAGGCAGGGATTTTTCGGGGATGTTATACATGGTGAAGGTTGTTATATACATACTCTTACGGGATTTTACCTTTTTGACAAAGACATGTACCATAATATGTGGCGCCTGAATGAAAACATTGGAAGAAGCGGCAACCTTTACCCCCAGCACGGTATGGTACCCATTATGCAGATGATGGATATCGGATACGGCGATAAACTGGACTACTGTTGTTCCATTTCCAGTGATGATTTTGATCTCGGGCCAACAGCAGAAAGGCTTGCCGCCGAAGATGACTACTGGAAGCAGTATGTGGGCAGGGATTACAGGGGTAACATGAATGTAACCGTATTCAAG
Source organism: Bacteroidales bacterium (assembly GCA_007123885.1). GTDB lineage: Bacteria > Bacteroidota > Bacteroidia > Bacteroidales > PUMT01 > PXAP01. Next base: position 4,798 of record SLGC01000008.1, read on the forward strand.
ACCGTAAAAGGACGGACCATAGTAATGCAGCATGATGTCAGCACTTCAAGGCCAAGAGGCAGAAGTATGTTAAGCGGTACAAGAGCATTCTACGAAACCGGACCTGCAAGGCTCTCTACAACTGAACAACATACCGGTTGGGGTAGTTACAGATGGTTGGCAGATGAAGAATTCAGGGAAGTACAGGAAAAATACACTCCGGAAACCAACAGGAGGTTTGCTGAATTTACCAGGCTGGCAGAGCAAATTGACAGAGGCGGACATTCGTATTACCGCACAAGTCCGGTGGACTGGAGGCTAATCGACTGCCTGCGAAACGGGTTGCCGGTCGATATGGACGTATATGAGGCAGCTACATCAAGTGCCGTAACCCCTCTGAGTATCTATTCCGCTAAAAACAGGGCTTTTGTGGAAAATATCCCTGATTTTACCAAAGGTGCCTGGGAAACAAACCAAAGAGGCCTGGATCTTAATTTTGAAAGAGGAGGAGGTACAACAAAACTGGTTTAATAAGATTGTACCCGGATTTTGGTCAGAATAAGCCAGAGGTGATCAGGATCATCATTTCCGGAAACTCAATTTTAACCTGATTACATGTAAAAAACCGGGACAAGTCCCGGTTTTTTACATAACATGCTTACTCTCAGGTGGCTCTTTCGTGGGACTGGGAATCATGCCTGCTAACGGAAGTGCCTCTCAATGGTACAGGGATCTGACCAGCGTAGAGGTTGAATAGCAAGGTACCTGTTATCCTGCAAACATAAATAAAGCGAAAACCGGGGAATATACCCCGGTTTTTAAATATTCAGTCAGTACTATCTTGTTTAAATTAACCGTGTTGTACCACCCCTTTCAAGGTTAATATCCATCAGAGGCTTGTTGGTTTGCCATGATCCTGCAGTAAAATCAGGTATTTCAACAGAAGTTGAACGGTTGGCTACAGACCATTCGCTAAGCGGGATGATCGAGCTCCATGCTGCTGCATCGTATACATCCATGTCAAGGGGCAATCCGTTGCGAAGACAATCCACAAGACGCCAGTCCATCATGGTATCCATGCCTCCGTGACCACCAACCTGCCTTGCCATATCACCAATTCTTTTTGATATTTCAGGAGTATATTTTTCCTGTACTTCCTTGAACTCCTCATCTGACAGCCAGCCACGGTGACTTGTAGCTATTCTGGCAGGAAGGGGGTATTTCCGGGCAATTCCTTTGGTACCGCTTATCAGGTGGATCCTTGAATAGGGCCTGGGTGAAGTAACGTCATGCTGAACCATGATAGAACGGCCTTTGTTTGTGCGGATCAGAGTAGTGTTTATATTACCACGGTAATCTACCCCTACAAATTCATCCCAGAAATCATCTTCGGCAGCAAGCTCTTCAGCCCTTCTTCCCATCATAAAATCATTGCTGGACAGTGAAACCAGGAAATCCATCTTATCTCCGTAATTTACATCCATCAGCTGGCATATCGGACCCGATCCATGCATTGGATAAAGGCTTCCATCCCTGTTGGAATTTTCTTTAAGGCGCCACATATCGGCATATGCAGTTTTGGAAAAATTCATACCCATCAGGTCGTGGATATAAGCTCCTTCGCCATGGATTATCTCTCCAAAGTAACCCTCCCTGGCCATGTTAAGAGTCATCATCTCAAAGAAATCATAACAAACATTTTCCAGCATCATACAATGCATGCGGGTTCTTTCGGAAGTTTCAACCAGCTGCCAGCACTCATCAATACTCTGGGCAGCAGGAATTTCAGTAGCGGCATGTTTGTCATTCTCCATTGCGTAAACCGAATTGGGAGTATGGAGATGCCAGGGTGTGCAAATATAAACCAGATCAACATCATCACTTTCACATAGCTTTCTCCATTCTTCTTCGCCGCCAGAATATGTTACGGGATCATGACCATACTCCTTTACAAATTGTTTTCCACGCTCAACTCTTGAAGGGTCCAGATCTGCAAGTGCTGTAATTTTTAATCCGTCAATACGTACATGACGCCTTAATGCTCCAAAACCACGGTTTCCAACACCGATAAGCCCGACTCTTACATTTTCCAGTTTCGGTGCGGCATAACCGGACATGTTAAATCTCTGGTTATGTGACATCCGGAATCCGGGGTTATTGCCCGGAGAACCTGCACATCCGGCAAGACCTGCACCGGCAATACCTG
>SLGC01000127.1 GCA_007123885.1 Bacteroidales bacterium
GCTTCAATACCCTGAAGTGTTACACCGGTAACGTTTTCCCTGCGGTAAACAGGCCTTCCGCCAAAAATAGTTCTCTCTGTCGCTACATAATACAAAAAGTCCCTGCCTTTTGCATGGAATGCTGATGCGGATATTTTCAAATTATTTGCCGGGAATATATCTGCGCCTATTTCAATATTACTTAATGATTCCGGACCAAGTTCTGGATTTGCCTCTTTAAAGCCCACCCACATCCAACCTGTACGGGTCAGATCATCAAGGATCGATGCCCTGAATCCATGAGAATAAGAAATATAGGCGCTTAGCTGCCTGATGAAATTCAGCCGCACTCCTGCCCTGGGCGAAAATTCTGTCCAGGTATGCTCTATTAATTCAGGTGATGACCAGGATGGATCGGTTGAAAAAAATTCACCATCATAAAAAGTCACCCGGTCAAACCGTAAACCGGCAATAAGCCTTATCTTATTGTCAAATAAAGCATGTTCATCCTGGATATAACCTGCAAGAGTGTTGATTTTCCCGGCATTATAAATGGTATCATATATTGCTGTGCCGGGACGTGGTGTTTGATAGTAGTCGCCACCGTCAATGCCGCCCTGCTTGTATTCAAAACCCGCGGTAAGGGTATTGTTATTGCTTAATTCCCGGTTGGCATTTAATAAAACACCCATATCCTGCCGGTATGAATTGACATCAAACCTCGAGTAGTCTGTTCCGCGAAAGCGCTCATTCACATTAAAATAATTTTCCATCTGGTAATAGACACTCAGGTCATATCTGGTTTTATGATCGCCTCCTCTTAAATTTCCCCTGAAAAGGTTGGTGTTGAAATTCCGGTAATTTCCTTTCGGGGAATTTATCATAAATCCTTCGCCCCTTTGGTCCCTGTATATATCATACTGCAATTCCCAACGGAGCCAGTTACGGGCATCGTTCCCGGCTTTTACAGATAATGAGATTTCTTCCAGGTGACGGGCAATATCGTAAGGTGTTCTGCTTATGTCAGGTATATTGATATAGCCATCGCTCTTTAAATAATATTGAGAGACAGAGCCATAATAACCTCTGTTATTCCTGATCCTCACGTTCAGATTTTGCCTCAGGGTGTTGAATGTGCCATAGCTCAGGCCTCCATATACTTCCTGGGGTCCGGATGGTTTTTTGGTGATGATATTTATCACACCGCCCATGGCATTACTGCCATATAATGATGATCCCGGTCCTTTGAAAACTTCAATTCTTTCAATGTCATATTGATTGATCCTGTTCCAGTTAACACCGCCTTCATCTGATGTGTTGATGGGAACCCCGTTCAGCAGCACAAGTGTCCTCGATTGTTCATCGCCCGATAAGCCCCTCAGGGTCACCATTGGTCTCTGGGTGTATAATCCTGTACTTCTGTTAACATTTATTCCCGGTGTGTACCGCAATATATCATCAACCTGTTGAGCGGATGTTAATTCTACTATTTTCGAATCTATTACCGATATTCTCCCGGGCACTTCATTTAAATTCCTCGTTGTCCTGGTACCTGTCACCACCACTTCTTCCAAATCAAGTGTGTCTTTTGTTATATCCTGGGCATGGACATTTATTGCTATCATCCAGAGGAAAGCAATTAGTCCTGCTGTTTTTAATATAAGGTTATTCGGTATCACCACCATTCTTTTTTTTTTACTAAAACTGCTCACTATTACCATTTTGCTTGGTGAAACTAACAATCACTCAGTATCACCAATCATAATTTTCGTAACACCATTTTTGTAAAAAAAACAAATCGTGCTACTTTTTAAATTTTCGTGTTACTGACAAATATAATATATTTCTTCTGTAAAGACAAGAGTCAAAATTTCGTGAAAAAGTTACAAAATTTTGACTGACAGAAGGAACCGCTTCGCTTTCCCATGAATTTTTTTCATCCGTCTGTGTGTATTTTCGGATAAAAAAAATTCATGTACATTTGTAATTCATTTTATAAAAAAATGAAATGGAATTTCACCCGGTTTGCGGGCTGAGACCATTGAGCAGATTAATCGCACATGCCTTTCGGGCAAAGCCCCGCCAGGACATTACCGCGACCCGAGGACGCGGGTTTACAAGTTAAACTAAATCTCCAAATCTGATTTTCAGAACCAGTTATATAATTACCCTGTAAAACGGTCTTTATCCAGGTCATTGTCAGAATCTCAATCTTATCTGAGCCTTTAATTCAGACCTTGTATTACCCGCGATCTCGTTAAGCCCGGATCCTATTACTTCCCTGTCCGGCAACCTGGTAAGTGCAAACCTTACCCATATATCCAGAAGATCACCAGCAGAATATCGTGCCAGTATATAAGTACGGTAGCCCCTGTCATAATAGGCGGGTATGGAAAAGGCATATAACACATCATTCTCGTATGCATAAAACCGGGCATTATAACTGTCAGTTTCAAAAACTGCATACCTGAATATTACAGACAATGGCATCTTCCCAGGCTTGTAAAGAATATCCTGGTAAAGCAAAATACCGTTTTCAGATGGGATACCCTCACTGTTATACAGAGAGAACTCCAGCCTGTTCCTTAGCTCAAGGGATGACGCCACAATATAATTTATATGATACCGTATTCGTGAAATACCTGAATCATACAGCCCTCGTACATGAGAGTCACCTGCCGGACTATTTTCCGGCTTGTTCTTTTGCCTGAAAGACAAATACATGTTAGTATTTCTGGAATAGCTGAAATCCAGCCGGACAAAATATTCAGAACCTGAGGAAGGAGCATAGGCACCATATCTCATCCAGGGAAAGGAGAAAAAATCATAGTAAGCCGAAAGCCTCCACCCGGAAGCAAGGTGCAAAAGTGAGCTCAGATAAAAGCCCCGTTCATTTTCCGTCCTTGTATTTTCCCTGAATCCGTCACTGAAGTATGCATGATAATCACGGCTGTAATTACGGTACAATGCAGAAATGCTCATCCCCGGGCTCAGTCTGGCCGTAGCACCGGCCAGTAAAGCCTTACCCCCGCTTTTGCTCATTGCCATTTCACCAAATGTTCTCACTGTTCCAAGTGAAAACTGGTAATCAGCTCCTATTGTAACGTTATTGGCGCCTCTGAACTCAAACTGGTTATATACCCTTTCAGGTGGATTCAGCAGGGCATCATATTTTGTCGATGCAAGAGTAGCGCCCATTTTGAAAAGCTCATGGTTATAGGTAATATTACCGCCAAGCACAGTTTCCCCGAGGACGTTTTTTCCTGCGATCTGCGAAGGTGTGGCGTGAAGTCCGGTATTTCGAAGAGAAGATACTTCAAGGATCTTTCCTTCGGAACAGGTTTGAGAAATGGATGCATCAATTTTCTTCCTGGATATAAACAAACTGCCTTCACTGTTTCCGGTAAAACGATAGGTTATTCCGGCCCCACGAAAAAACATATTTTCATCGGTAGATGAGTATTTACGAATGCCCTGAGGATTTTTTCTGATATTCAGAACGTTTGCCGATTTGCCGAAAGAAAGGCCGGAACTTAGTACCAGTCCCTGTCCGAAAGCCGTCTGGTAATCCCCTAAGGCAATGGTCCTGAACCTGCCAACATCGTTAATTTGAAGATGCGCAGAATAATAATCAAAGCCATAAGGGTTACTACCTCTGAAAAATTCTTCGCCCTGATCTTTCTCGGCAACATAACCTGCCTGGATCCGCCTTCCCAGATCAAACTGGTAGCGATTATATATTTTAAGAGGACTTCCCAGATATCTGGAATTCGGGTTTCTGACCAAAACTGAATCAGATACAGGGGAAAACCCCTTCTGCTGCTGAAGAACCTGCTGAAATCTCAGGAAAAGCTGGTGCCTTCCATGCCTTAAATCCGGAAAGGGAGATATAACATGTGCACGGGAAGGATCAAATAAAGTTACAAAGGGTGTAATCTTTCTGAGATCATCAGGCAGGAATCCCCTGATATAAAGTAATTCATAAATACTCATCAACTTTCCATAGTTGTGACGGTAATTGATAAGGTTGTGTATCTGCAGTTCATCAAGAAAATAGAGACCCGCAAGCTCGTCTGCATCAGCAGTATTAATATTGACCGGGTTTTCCAGGTAAAACATCAGATCATCATAGATTTTATTCATGTCATTTTCGGACATGTCTGAGACAAGCAGTTCCTCTATCAATTCTTCAATAAGCTGATGGTGTTGAGAGTTCTGGGCCGGCATGATCTTCGGAATAAGCAGAAAAATTGCTATTGCAGGTTTTATTAAATATCGCATCTCTATAAAGTATAGTTAGCAGTTTGTTTATCAAATGACATTTTAACTAATAATATAGCTGACCGTTATGTGTGGTGAAAAGCCCAGGATCCTGTGATTGGTAAGGGCCATATCGGCTGAAAGTTTGCCGGTTGTATATCCCATTCCAAAGCAAGTTTGCACCGGCCGGGTACCCAGACCGCACCTTAAATAAAAGGGCCCGCTGAAGCCCAACTCCAGCCCCGTTCTGAAGACCACTTTACTGTCTTGCTCTTTTTCTATCTCTGCTGCAACAAGCAGGTTTTCACCCGACAGCTTCGATATTCCGATACGGGTGATAACCGGCAGTGATCTATTGTGGTTGTCAGCCATTTTTGCGCCTGCAGGATTATAAATATGGGCGGCAACAACAACCCCTTCAAAAGGCTGCACAGTAATCCCGCCTTCTACCAAAAGACGTCCCGACCTGCCGTATCCGCCGGCAATAAACCTATGCAGGTAGTTGATCCGGATGCCTGTTGCAAATTTTTTTCCATACAAACGTGCAAAAGCCAGTCCCAGCTTATTTTCATGATAGCCTGAAAATCCAAAATGCGAATAACCGATTCCAATTGTTCCGGGCCTGGCTGGAAATGCAAGAGCGAGAGCATGAAATCCGAGTTCGGGGACAAGGAATCTGTTTTCATAATGAAAACCGGCATGAACTGTATGCATTGAAGCCAGACCCGCCTGATTATGATATAACGACCACAGGTCGCTGCTGGTTATTGCGGCGTTCCCCATAGCCGCGGCACGGCTGCCTGCCTGAAAATTGTGGAAGGCTGAACAGGTACGGATATCAAGATAAAATAAAACAGGGATAATGATCATTACGATCATTATCCCTGTTAAACCATTATTTAATTTGACCTGCATTGTTTAATTCATACGCAAAACAGATTCAAGATAGTAAAAAAAACAATCTGCAGGGTTCTGCCGGCACTTTTTTATCTAAATATCACCGTTTTGTAATATTCACAAAAAAATAATCATACTTCCCGCTTATTTTTATAAATTCGCATGGTATTTTCGTCATCCCCTGATCAAACCGGAATACGATTTGATCAGGTCCTTCGAAGTTGCCATACGTATCAGGCAGTATATATTTTTCAGGTTGAATTATGGATAAGATAATTGTTCATGACAAGGAATTCGCTCTTTCGATACCATCCTCACAGATACAGGAGGCTGTTAAAAGATTGGCTGCAGACATCAATAAAGACATGGAAGGCCTGACGCCCATTTTCCTGGGCATCCTTAACGGATCGTTCATGTTCACAGCAGATTTGCTTAAAAACATCAGTGTAAACTGCCAGGTATCGTTTGTAAAATATTCCTCATACATGGGCACTTCAAGCACGGGGAAAGTCAAAGAATTGATAGGGCTCAATGAGGATGTGAAAGGAAGGCCGGTTATAATTCTGGATGATATAGTGGATACAGGTACAACCCTGGAGGCCCTTGTCAAAGAATTGGAGCTGCTTGATCCCGGGATGATCAGGATTGCCGCCTTGCTTTTGAAACCAGAAGCCTTTACCGGAAATATCCGGCTTGACTATGTGGGCATCAGGATCCCAAATGATTTCATTGTTGGCTATGGCCTGGATTATAATGGTTTTGGCCGGAATTTCAGGGATATTTATAAGATCGTTAATTAATACTTTATAATAATACAATTCAAATTTTAACTTTTTAAAAAAAATCAAACATGTTCAATATTGTAATTTTTGGTCCCCCGGGGTCAGGAAAGGGTACTCAATCAAAACTGATAATAGAAGAATATGACCTGATGCATCTATCGACCGGTGATATTCTGCGTGGGGAGATGGCCCGTAAAACTCCTCTTGGTCTTGAAGCCAAAAAGCTTATAGAAAAGGGAGAGTTGGTTCCCGACGATATTGTAATTGAAATGGTAAAAAACAAGATCGATGAAAACCTGGACCAGAAGGGATTCATTTTCGACGGGTTTCCTCGCACCTGTGAACAGGCTGAAGCGCTTGACAGATTGCTGGAAGAAAGGAATACAACGATTTCAGTAATGATATCTCTTGAAGTTGAGGAAGATGAGCTGGTTAAACGACTGCTTAAGAGGGCAGAAGAGGAAGGACGCCAGGATGACAATCTGGATGTGATAAAGAACAGGATCAAGGTTTATAATGATGTTACCTGCAAGGTAGCTGACTATTATGGGAAAACCGGCCGCCACCGGCCAGTTGATGGCTCTGGCGACATTGAAAAGATCTTTGACCGGATATGCGGAGCCATTAACCAGGAAAAAGCCTCTGCATAAAAATAAAGATTTTGAACAAACCGGTTCCGGTATATGTTTTGCCATACACTTCCGGAACTGGTTTATTTTTTGGGTTTTATCGATTATCCGTTACTGATTTAGTATTGGATAAATCTGTATCAATACTGCCATGGCCGAATCAAATTTCGTGGATTATGTAAAGATATTCTGCCGTTCCGGCAAAGGAGGGGCGGGTTCTGTGCATTTTCACAGGGACAAACTCACCAGCAAGGGAGGGCCTGACGGTGGTGACGGCGGCAAGGGTGGTGATGTGATCATTAGGGGAAATGAGCAATTATGGACACTGATCCATCTGAAATACAGGCGTCATGTTTTCGCAGAAAACGGTGAACCCGGCTCTGCGGCAAACAAAACAGGTGCCGGCGGGAAAGATAATGTGGTGGAAGTTCCTCTGGGGACAGTAGCCAAAGATGCCGAAACCGGCAAGATCATTTTTGAGATAACACGGCACAATGAGGAAAAGGTTATCGCTCCGGGGGGGCGCGGGGGATTGGGGAATGCAAATTTCAAATCAGCCACCATGCAGACTCCGAGGTTTGCACAACCAGGCGAAGATGCCGTAGAAGGGTGGTTCATTCTTGAGCTGAAAATACTTGCCGATGTGGGATTGGTGGGTTTTCCAAACGCCGGCAAGTCAACACTGCTTTCGGCTGTATCTGCAGCCAAACCCAAAATAGCCGATTATCCCTTCACCACGCTTACACCGAACCTGGGAATCGTTCCCTACAGGGACAACAGATCATTTGCCATAGCCGATATCCCGGGTATTATAGAGGGGGCCCACCAGGGCCGGGGTCTTGGACTGAGGTTTCTCAGGCATATTGAACGCAATTCCATGCTGTTGTTCATTATTCCCGCCGATAGCCGTGATATTAAGGATGAATACACGATATTGCTCAATGAACTCAAGAAATATAACCCGGAGTTGCTTGATAAAAAAAGGCTTATTGCTATCACAAAATCCGATCTGCTGGATGAAGAACTTACAGATGAGCTCAGCAAAGAGGTCGCCCTTTCATTGCCCGGTGTCCCGAAAATCTTTATCTCCTCTGTTGCCGGGTACGGCCTGACTGAATTAAAGGACATGCTCTGGAAAATACTGAATTCCTGAAAAACTCCATTGAGGCTGCCACAAATGGCTGACTAATTTTTAAAACAATGTTTTCCGGGCAATACTCCATCGGAACATTCTTCTAAACATGCTTTCCGGGCAGTGCGCTATCGGGATATTGCCGCGCACAAGACACGGGTTTATAATATTTCTTACCTTGAGGGGAAAGCCCCGGGGATTGCCTCACCAAAAGCCCTGTTTGCGAGCAGATACAAACTCGATTACTTTAAGAAGACAGGTAATAAAGAACCCAATACCAACGTTTGAAAATTTACGTTTAATAATCCTTGATGTTTAATATCATTTAATCAATAATATATTCGGATGATCGAATTTCTCAATAGACTGGATACCGAACTTTTTATCTATCTGAACAGTATTAACAGTGATTTTTTTGATTCGGTATTTATCTGGATAACTGAAAAATATTCCTGGTTGTTCCTCTATGTCATTTTGACGGGCCTTATAGTCTGGCGCTATATGGAAGCAAAGGTTATAGTAACCCCGGGCAAGGGACTTATGGGGTATACCCTTCAAATGAACGGGAACTACTGGCCATGGGTGCTGCTGGCGACCATATTCACCATTCTTGTGGTTGCCCTTGGTGATCAGATCTCAGTGCACCTTTTCAAAAATTTCTTTCAGCGGCTCAGGCCCAGCCATGAAGCTTTTCTGGAAGAGATCATCCATATACCCAGAAGGAAAGGAGGATTGTATGGATTTGTATCGGGACATGCAACTACATCATTTGCCGCTGCTTACTTCACCTCACGGATAATCGGACTGAGATGGTACACCATTGTTATTTATACATGGGCCATCCTTTTTTCATACAGCCGTATATATATCGGTGTCCATTACCCTGGAGACAGCATTTTTGGTATTCTGCTCGGGCTTTCCATAGGGTGGATGATGCTGCGCGTCTGGATCGCAACCGGCAATGAATGGTTTCCTTCACTTATGCCCCCGAAACTATTACATTCCCGGCCCGTTATACCCGGTGCGGAAAACGTGATACCTGATGGTGTTACCGGCCTGCAGGAACCTGAAGGACCCGGAAGCCGGCAGGTCTTAAAATAACTTCCTGTTGCCGCGGGATTGATAAGCGGTTCGAGAACGATCGCCCGGTGGTATCCTGATATCATGGAAGAATATTTATCTTATCCCTTCCGGGGAACCTCAGGATGATAGAAAAATACCTGATGGGAATGGTTGCCGGATCATGATATCCGGCAGGTCCGGACAGATGAATCTTTATTCTTCTGCACTCTGTTTTGTCTCTGATTGCAAGGAAGTTGGCTTTTTTTTATAAATCTTTGGTTTCCTGACTAAAGATTATTCATATTTTGTACTTTTACAGGCTGGTGACAAAAGTATTTTCTGATAAATATAGAGTGATGAGGATCAATTTAATTTTTGTTTTACTGTTGCTTGTGATTTCCGGTTGTGCCGGCATGAGGCATATGGCTGATGATTTAGCCGGAACCTATTATGGATATCTTCCCTGTGTCAATTGTCCGGGCATTTACTATGAACTCAGGCTGGATCCCGACATGAATTACAGGGAAACTATTCTGTATGACGGCTTAATGGAAGAACCTGTTATCAGGGAACACAGATACAGGATAACCAGAGACTCTATTATAACTCTCAGAGGCAATTACGGAGAGGAAAGGATGAATCAGTTCGCAATAAGGAATGACAGGCTTGAAATGCTGTCACCTGACGGGGAAAGAATAGAAACCGGTTTCCCCGAAAGATATATCCTGACGAAAGAAAGGCATGAACCATCCTTCCCTGAAACTACCATTACAGGATTCAGGGCTTTCGGGCATAATCCAGCCTGGAACCTGGAGATGAAGTTCGGAGAGGCTGTTAAATTCGCGGTTCCCTCATCCAATGGTTTTGAATTTATCGCTCACCAGCCTGAACCTGAGAAAAGTGATGATCTTTCATCTGTCAAATATATTGCAAAGGCACACAATGGGGAATTCCATATCACTATTGAACGGGGAGAATGCATTGAAGATTCCGGCGAAATGCTGCCTTTCAGAGTGCATGTGGCTGCACGCAGAAGTCACAGGGAAAGCTTCCGCAGATTTGAGGGTTGCGGCGAATATCTTGGTGTTCATCGTCTTAATGATCACTGGGTCCTCAAAGAAATAAACGACAAGCCGGTTGAGATGCCGGAATCAAAAGATCATCCAACCTTGCTGATCGATATCCCGGGGAACACCATTATGGGATTCGGAGGCTGCAACAGTTTTTCCGGCGGAATCGAACTTGTTAACAACAGGCTGGTCACAGGAAGAATTACATCCACAAAAAAGGCATGTATCGATACCCAGCATATAGAAGAAAGATTCCTCGGAACCATCTCAGATAAAACACTGGATTATTTTATTGAAGATTCAATGCTGATCCTTGGCGACGGAATAACAAAACTAACTTTCAGCCGTCATCCCTGAAATTGCTACATTTTTCCCGGGTCGCCGGTTCAGTAAACGCCCCTTACATTCATCCTGAGCCTGTATACTCCGTCCATTGCGGTAATAAAAAGCATATCACGGTCGGGTCCAGCAAAACAAATGTTTGCCGTCCATCTTTTATCCACAGGTATGTGTGCGATCTTGTTTCCATCTTTGTCAAAAACAGTCACTCCTCTGCCTGTCAGATAAACATTGCCCATATTGTCGATGGTCATGCCATCTGATCCCAGTTCTGCAAAGAGTTGCCTGTCAGAAAGGGTGCCATCCTCGTTTATTTGATACTCGTAGGTCTTATTGTCACCAATATCGGCTACATACAGTTTCTTCCCGTCAGGAGTACCGATTATCCCGTTAGGTTTCACCAGGTCTTCGTCAACCCTGAAATACCTTTTGCTGACAGGATCCAGAAAATAAACATGCTCACCGTCCTGCTGCATTTCCGGGTCCCGTTCCCAGTAACCTCTCTTATAAAGGGGATCGGTAAAATATATTCCTCCATCGGGTCTTATCCACAGGTCATTGGGGCCGTTCAGCAAAGATCCGTCCCACCCTTCCACCAGTACATCTACTTCGCCGTCCATACTGATCGACCATAACTGGTTATCCATATCGGCGCAGGTTATAAGATTACCCTGATGATCAAAAAACATCCCGTTCGAGCGACCGGCATCTTCCATGAATATCTCAAATTCACCAGTAGACCAGTGCCATTTAACTATGGTATTGTTGGGCTGATCGGTAAAATAGACATTCCCTTCAGCATCCGGTGCCGGGCCCTCGGTAAATGAGAACCCGTCACCCAGAAGTTCAAGGCTTGAACCATCGGCTATAATCGATCTTTCATCCATTATCTGGGCATTTGTTTTAAAGTTCGGGAGGGAAAATAGTGAAACTAATACAATTGATTTAATTAATCCGGGGATGATAATATTTGTATTGCTTTGTTTTTTCATGATTAAGAGGGGATTGTGATTCACAACAAAACTAAGAAAAACTATTGACATTAACATCCTCCGGGTATCAACCTGAAAACATCACTTTTTTGGGTAACTTTACCTTTAGAACGGAATAAATAATGAACTGCTAACCGGATGTTTACTAACGTGCAGATGATTATGATTTTTATGCATGTCCCGCGGTTTAAAATTTTTAAAGACATCTTTATCCCGAAGGAAGAAATAATACTCAGGGATTATCTTGCTCTTGAACGGACAAGGCTGGCCAACGAAAGGACCCTGCTGGCATATTCAAGGACATCGCTGTATATGCTTCTCGGCGGAATTGCCTTTTTGCAGCTCGAGGGATTTGAAAGACTACGCTGGCTAGGCTATCTTTCAATTCTAATAAGTATAGTATTGATTTTTACTGGCCTTTACCGTTACTTCCAGATAAAAGCCCGTTTAAGCAGGTACTACAGGCAGGGAAGTGAGGGCGAGGCGCAGGCAAATTATAATCAGGAAGAAGGACACCACGTGGAGGACCAGGGTAATGAATAAATATGGTGAGTGAAAGCCGTCAACTGTATCCGGAAACCATTGGGACCCTGACTGAGGATCCTTTGCGCTGGTTCTATGCCAGACAGGTCAACGGGCCAGCCTGGTATCTATGGCATAGATGCCTGAACCACTGTACAGAAGTGCGACAAACACCACCAGCCCCTTCACCGGATGCAGCACGGCGCTCAATGGATCCCCAACTGAAATGTGCATTATAGTGGCAATAAGCATAGTAAAAGCCAGAAATGCAGCGGCGATCCTTGTATACAATCCCAGCACCAACAGCAACCCGCCGCCAAATTCGGCAAGAGAGGCCATAAAGCCCCAGAAGGCAGGAGCGAATCCAAGTCCGACAAAACCCATAGCGCCGCCAACAGCTTCCCATCTTTCCGGTCCGCCGATTATCTTGGGAAAACCATGCATAATATAAATAATTCCAAAGCCAACCCGGATAATGAAAAGAGCAATATGCATGGCGTCGTTTGAAGTGTGGAACAATTTGTTATTGCTCATTTTTATATTGTTTAAATTTGTACTTCAACTGTATAACAAAACCTCCAAAAAAATGTTTAATATGTTGAATGAAAAGGGTAGCCCCGGGCACTTATTGTTTATCGCCTGATTAAAATTATCTATCGTAAAAATATATCCGGAAAAATGAGAATACTTCAAAAAGAGACCGCAGCTGTTGTTGTAGATATGCAGGAGAGACTCTTGCCGCATATTCACGATTCAAAAAAGATAACCGGGAACTGCCTGAAACTTGTTGAAGGTCTGCAGATACTATCTGTGCCAATAACGGTAACCCAGCAGTATACCAAAGGTCTTGGTCCTACCGATCCGGTTCTGGCTGAAAAATTCACCGAATTCAGTTATATAGAAAAGACAGCCTTCAGTTGCTTTGAGGAACCTCTGTTCAGGGAAAAAATTTCCGGACTGGACCGGAAAAATATCATTCTCTGCGGCATCGAATCGCACGTATGTGTGCTGCAGTCCTGCCTTGACCTGATAGACGGGGGATTTCAGCCGGTTGTTGTTGAAGATTGCATATCCTCGAGAAACCCTCACGATAAGCTCATTGCCATAGAGCGGATGAGGCAGGAAGGAGCAAGGATTACCACCCTTGAAAGCCTGCTTTTTGAGCTAACCCGTTATGCCGGGAATGATCAATTCAGGAGCATCTCAAGACTTGTAAAGTGACTCCTTGTCACACTACTTAACCCACATTGCAACTATCCATCCATAATGTATTGATTAACTGAACTGTCATTTTTTAAAAATTCGCCAGTGTGCCACACGGAATTTTTTCGAGGCAATGGTCCTGAAATGTGGGTTAAATACCTGAACTAATTACTTTACGAATGGCCTGTTCAGAAGTTTTGGATGCTTTTCAATAATTTTTCCGAAAAAGCTATTTCAATGCCTGAACCGCTTTTTCAACTGCATTGAACATGGGCTGGTTGCTTATTTGCTGTCCGACCGCTCTTTCCATCCAGTGCATGGGAGTTAACTGGCCCAGCGAAAATATCCTCAGCACCTCTTCAGCGAAATCTCTCTCCTGCAGGTATTCCTCAAGCTGAAACATAATCAATCTGCCATAAGGGTAATTTGAAAGGTAGAGCGGGTTCTGGATCATATGTGAATATATTGCCAGGAGCGGTACGTCAGACTCACCGAAAACAGGTGCAAAATAATCATTCCAGATATCGATGGCGATTTCTGTAACAGCCTCCTGCAACTCACCGGCAGAGGCGCCGGGGTTGTCATACATCCATTTCCACACATTCATATCGACAAGCGAAACACCCATCATCTCATAGTTGTTCCAGAAAAAGTCAAGTATATCAAGGTGCTCCTTCATAGGATCCTGTTCCTCAATGCCGAGCAATTCCAGGTCCCGGGCCTGGAACATGAAAGCCAGTGCCTCGGTAAATGCAGTGTTTGGTATCCCGTTTATAAAATAATTATCCACCATGTATACGCTGATGGTTTGCTCAACATTGTGGCCGAACTCATGTATCGCGATATTGTATCCCTTGTAATCCATCCCATCGGCTGCTATGCGGGTCCTGAGATGCGAAGGCATTCCCCTCATGGATGCCCTCCAGGCATGGCCCGATCCCCTGGCAGCATCAACATCTATCCTGTCTGCTATATATTGTGCAGTATCACTTTCAAAACCCAGATCGATCAGCATTCTTGCCAGATCCCTGTTCATGGCTTCAGCATCCGGATAGCGGGATTTTGTGATCCTGTCAAGATCCTCTTCCGAAATTGAACTTCTTGCCTTGAATCCATCGTACCATATATCGTAAGGCCGAAGGTCGCGACCAAGGCGGCGACTGATTATCCCGGCCACTTCCTTTACCAGGGGCGATGACACATATTCCCTGAAAAGGTCTTCAACCTCCTGCTGCGGAATTTCCATGCCTCTTTCAAAGCTCCTTTTGATAAAGTTATCCATTCCGGGATGGTAGGGATCCATCTCTTTCAGCGCACTGAACATATTGCTCAGGTGCGCATACCTTACCCCTCCCTCCGGTTCGGCATCAACACTTTGTCCGTCGGTCCATACTTCATTTGTGAAGGGGTTCCAGGTATAATTATCATTATTGATCACCCTGGCGGGAATATCCTGGTTAATAATACGCAGCATTACCCTGTATAGCATCTCCTGCTTGTCCTGCCCGAACGGCTGGCCATAATTTGATTTTATTTCATCCCGTATGTTCCAGTGGGAAAGAAGCTTCATCTCTTCGGGGAACAATGTTTCACCCTGGTCGTTTACCAGGTGGCCGGCATAAATATTATATTCGGCTATATACATTCCGGTCTGACTGGAAGCGTTGCTGTACTGCTGTAAAAGCGCCGGCGGGACCCTCGAGCTGAAGTAATCGCCAAGCCGTACAAAGCCCCATTGGCGTTCATCCCATTGATCTCCCATATTGTTTTTTTCATCGAGGGAATAAAAAGGAAAGTTGAGGGTTATGAAAAAGGCGATCCTGTTTCTGAACATATCATCGGTGATATGTGCCTGGGGGCTGAAGGCTCCAAACATCCTGTCTATGGCATGAAGGGGACCTACATCCTCATGTATGGGCCGGTTCAGTTCGAGTGAGATCCGGTTCATATATCCATACAGGTATTCGAAATTATTGGCCAGCCGATCAAAGACCAGATCCAGCTCATCACTGTCTGATATGAAATTATCAGTACAGAAATTCCTGAATGCTTCAGGATCACCGTCATCATCCTGCCATAAGGCTGCCACCTGTTCAACACCCCGCCTGATCCTGCCGGCATGATCCTGACCATGATCAGCTTCCAGTTTTTCAATAACTTCATTTATAATCTGTTCGCCGATCCGGTTCATACCTGGATTATTTATATTATTGCAACCAGCAATAAAGACTATGGAAAAAAGGATCAATCCAAATTTCCCTGTTACGTAAGACAATTTTAAATCAAACATGTTAAACAAATTTTTTTATTATATTTATTTTATCCATACATCGTCCGAAACGTGAAACTTATAATTTTCTTTATGCTCATGTGGAAGAGATTCCGGGCAAATGTAAATCTTTAAAACGTAATTGAAAATAAATAAGTACGTTATCAAGCTCTTATGCAACACCTTTTGTTCTTCATCGTCATTATTAATAGTTAAATGATATTTCAATCCTGAAAATACCTTTGATGAGCCCGTGGCATATCCTGAAAACAGCTTTAAGATCCCTCCGCTGGGATTTTAAAAATACCATTGTAAATATTACAGGATTGACCGGCGGACTGGTTGTTTTTATATTGATAGTGCTTTTCGTACTTACCCAGTATTCCTATAACAGCCATATTCCCCATTCAGATGAGTTGTTCAGATATGAAAGAGGTTTTCATGGTATAACAAACGCCCTGGAAGCTGATCCCATTGCCGGCCGGATCCCGGAAATATCCGGTTTCTGCAGGATCACCTTTCGACCGGGCACCCTGTTCTACCGGCCTGAAGGATCTTACTCCTCAAGAGCTGATATTAATGCTGTCCTGGCCGATCCATCCTTTATTGACATGTTTGCAGTAGGGATAGTTGAACGAACAGCTCATTCCCTTTTACGAACGCCGGCATCAGTTTTAATATCACGTGACCTTGCAGAAAACTTGTTCGGAAAAGGCCATGGTCCCGGAGAGATCATCTCCTTCGAAAACAGGCACGACCTGCTTGTTGAAGGAATATTTGAATCCCTGCCATCCACATCTGCATTTGATTTTGATATCATTATGTCACTTGACTACCTTGCAATGGAATCCGGTAACCCGCATTATCTTGAAAATCCGGGCACATGGATGTACGAGACATATTTCAGGCTTGATCCATCACGCCGGGATATTGTTACCGGTAAACTTCCTGATGACATAAGGGGGCTTTATTCCGGCACCGATGTTTCATCTTTTCACGAAACACCTGAAGTACTTCTGAGACCAATGAAAGAGATCTATTTTTCGGAAGTTTATGGCCATCATAAGCTTGGCGACAAGAGTAACACCTTAATTTTCATGATCATTGCAGGTTTTGTACTTATTATAGCCATTATCAATTTCATTAATCTTTCCACAGCACGAACTATCAGAAGATCAAAGGAAACCGGCCTCAGAAAGATATTTGGATCAGGTCGTACAAGCCTTGTCATTCAGCTTTGTACCGAGGGGGCACTTACAATTATGGCATCAATTTTACTTGCACTTACCATATCCGAGCTATTGCTGCCCTGGTATTCCGGTTTTGTAAATATTTCTTTATCCGTTGATTACAAGGCATTTCAAACCCTTGCCTTAATGGTATTATTACCACTGGTGCTGGGTGTACTGGCAGGACTTTTTCCCGCATACTATATGAGCAGGGTGTCCCCCCTTGTTATTTTGAAAAAAGATCTTGTCACAGGCCCCCGGGGTAAAGGGTTAAGAACTTTTCTCACAGTTTTTCAATTCACCATCAGTATTTTTTTAATAACCGGAACCCTGGTTGTAAATAAACAACTCCGGTTTGCCAATTCATATGATCCCGGATACGCAACAGGCAATATCATAGAGGTGAAGCTGAATGATCAGATATCCGGCAGATTTGATGTATTCAAACAAAAGGTGCTCTCTCATCCATCGGTCAAAGGAATGACCCGCACCAATCAGCCACTTTACCAGGCAGGCAATGTATGGACTGTTTTACATGGAGAAAAGAACTTCACATGGCCTATTTTGCATGTTGATGAGGATTTTGTACAGGTTTTTGGTCTTAATATACTGACCGGTCATGATTTCTCGGATGATATGCTCCAGAGAGGCCAGTGGGTATTCCTTGTAAATGAAGCGGTTGCCAGAGATTTTGAAACCAGTGATATCCTGGATGAAACAATTAACGGTCATGAGATTGTGGGAATGGTAAATGACTTCCATACCGCCTCCCTGAAATCTGATATAAGACCGGTGACAATCGCATTGAATCCATCCGGTGCAGGAAGGTTTACATATATAGCTGCCGGACAGGAGGGACTGAACATTATCAGGGATACCTGGGATCAGTTTTCGCCTGATTATCCCTTTGAATTTTCCATCTTGGAGGAAAAGCTTGAAAATGCATACATTTCTGAAAAAAAGTTCAGCGAGCTTTTCATCTATTTTTCTCTTGCATCTATTTTAATATCATGTCTTGGATTATTTGCACTTGCTTCTTATACGACAGAAACCCGAATAAGGGAAATATCATTGAGAAAGATACATGGCGCCACAACATCTGGCATCAGTGTACTGCTTGCATCAAAGCTGACCACCATTGTACTGGCAGCCAACCTGTTCGCATTTCCGGCCACCTGGTTTTTTATAAGAAGCTGGCTTGATAACTTTGCCTACCGTATCTCACCAGGCCCGGGAGAATTCATTCTGGCAGCGATAATTGCCTTGATAATAGCCCTGGTAACCGTTTCCTGGCATGTTTACTCCACCGCAAGTAAAAATCCTGCCCGGGTACTCAGGCATGAATAGGGACTCTGTTTCCTGGCATGTAACCATCTGCAGAAAGTCCCGTAAAATACTCATCTGGCATAATTGTACTATATAGCCATGCGATATTTTATATTTTCATTAATGACCACCAACCAATTATGAAAACTTATGATGAACTCAACCGTGAATTAGATGAAGTTCAAAAAGATTTTAATTCATTAAAAATTGTATTCAATAATTACATTGCCAGTTATGATCAAAATGAAAAGGCATTAAGGGAAAGCGAAAAAAAATACAGGATGCTTGTAGAAAACCTGAATGAGATAATATACACGCTCGATGAAAATGCTAAAATAACCTACATATCCCCGAATATTGAAATATTAAGCGGTTATACTCCTGCTGATGTAATGGGCAGATGTTTCATTGAATTTGTCCATCCTGATGATCTGAAAGGTCGAATGGATCAATTCAGGAAAATATTATCCGGTAATAACGAACCTTCCGAATACCGGTTGTTGACCAGTGATGGCAAACCTGTCTGGATGAGAACAAGAGCAAGACCTTTGATAATAGATGGGAAAATTATCGGAATTCAGGGAGTACTGACAGAAATTGCCGACCTGAAAGAGACTGAAACCAGGTTAAATACCCTGATATCCCAAACTCCTGCAATAATATATTCCTACATAATCACCGGGGATAAGCCTCAGATAACATATGTAAATGAGAATATAATGAATGTTCTGGGTTATAACTCATCAGAATTTACCGGAGATCCCGATCTGTATTTTAAATGTATTCATCCGGACGATCTTGAGAATACCAGCACAAAATTCCTGGATATTTCAAAAGGCCGTGAGTCTTCCATGGAATACAGGATCAGGGGGAAGACCGGCAATTATCACTGGTTATCTGATAAGCAAAAGGTTATGCAAAATGAAAATGGTGTTGTTGAGATCATCGGAGCATCATGGGATATTACAGAAAAAAAGCAGGCCGAACAGGAATTAAGAAAGGCAATGGAAAAAGCCCAGGAAAGCAACCGGTTGAAATCTTCATTTCTTTCCAATCTGAGCCATGAGGTAAGGACGCCGATGAACGGGATCATGGGATTTGCCCATTTACTGAAAAACCCGGATCTGGATCCGGAATCAAGGGAAAATTATATATCCATCATTACAACCAGCGGACGGCGGATGCTTGATACAATCAACCAGTTAATGGACATCTCCAAAATTGAGGCGGGAGTATCGACCCTTAAATATTCCAGGACAAATATCAATGAGGATATTGCTTATGTATATAATTTCTTTAAACCTGATGCCGGCGAAAAGGGAATCCGGTTTTATTGCAAAACCGGAATGTCTGATAATGAGGCTTTCTTTATTACCGACAGGGAAAAATTACAGGCAATCCTGGTTAACCTGGTTAAAAATGCAATTAAATTTACCAGCAGTGGGTCTATAGAATTCGGTTATGATCTGGAAAGCCGTGACCTGCAATTTTTTGTAAGGGACACAGGTGCAGGGATCTCAGAAGAGAATTTTGAACTGATCTTTGAAAGGTTCTGTCAGGTGGATGGATCATACAACCGTAATTATGACGGTATGGGTTTGGGGCTTCCCATCGCAAAAGCATACGTCGAAATGCTTGGAGGCAAACTGTGGGTTATGTCAGAAAAGGACAAAGGATCGGAATTTTTCTTCACAATACCCCCCGGCCAGTCAATCTGAAGGGAAAGCCCGGATAAGGCCGTGTAAAAAGACCATTACCGGTAAAAGTTTGTACTGTTTTATACTTATTCTTATTATATTGATCGATTCATGTGTTACCGCGGAATTTTTATTTAATGCTTCCCATAGATCCAGCCATTATGTATATTGCATGTGATTGCCCATCACAGGATTTCTGCACATAATACTTAAATTCTACAGAAAAATGGAAAATATATTTTTCGGTTCCTGGGAAGGTATTACCAGAACTTTTATCCTCACTGTACTTGCCTATATAAATATTATAATTTATCTGAGAATTTCAGGAAAAAGGACCTTAACCAAAATGAATGCATTTGATTTCATAATAACTGTTGCCCTGGGATCTTCCCTTGCGACGGTTGCCCTGAATAAGAATGTTACCCTGGCGGAAGGCTCACTGGTTTTTTTCCTGTTTATCTTCCTGCAATATTTCATTACCTGGTTGTCGGTAAGGGTAAAAAGGGTTAAAAAAATCATAACAAGTCAGCCGACATTGCTGCTTTACAGGGGAGAGCTTTTAGAGCGGGTCAGGAAAAAGGAGAGGATCACAATTGAAGAGCTCTATTTCGCCGCCAGGGAAAAAGGAATTCCGGATTTAAAGGATATCGATGCGATAATACTGGAAACAACCGGCGATATTACAGTTATCCCAAAATTGGAGACAATTACCGCTGAAACTTTGGAAGATGTGAAAAAGCACGACATAACACCTTAAGGATTTCCCTTAGCACCGCTGAAATCCTTGAAGATGTAAAAAAGCACGACATTAAAGCTTAAGGAGCTTCCCCTGGTACCGCTGAAAGAACGACATAACTCCTTAAGAAACTTCCTTATCACCACTGAAATCCTTTAAGATGTCTAAAGCACGGCATTAAAAGCTTAAGAAACTTCCATTCGATGCATAGCCGCAAAACCAAATAAGAAAAATCCCGGAGGTCTTTTAAACTCCCGGGATTAGTTTTAACATGTATTGAGAATGATGAAATATTACAAGGCTTTAATCTCAGTAAGATAATTATCGTTTTGATCAGTGACTGTTAATCTTATTGTGTATTCCCCGCTGCCGGCCCTGTGACGCAGTTCATGGGATCCGGAAGCAGCGGAACCGCTAACGGAGGAGGTTACCGAATCAACCACCCGGCCGTCAAGTAACATCTCACTCTTAACGATGGAAAGATTGTTTCCGGAAACTACCCAGTCCACCGTCGCACGCGCCCAGGCAGGATTGCTGGTATTGGTAACATCAAATTTATCAATAGACAGTTGTGCTTCAGGTTTTTCTTCAAGGGAAAAATTAACAGTAATATCTCCTTCAATAGTTTTTTGAGTAGTCTGACTGTTATAACCTTCTTTGCTGGCAGTGATATTGTAGGTGCCTTCTTCAACATCGGATATTGAGTAATTACCGTCATCTCCGGTGATGGCTGACTGCCCTGTTTCCGTAATGGTAACAGTGGCACCTTCTAAAAGACTGCCATTACCTGTAACCGTGCCCGAAACTGTCCATTTTGGTGTGGGAGGAATGGCTTCCAAAGTAAAGTCCAGAGTAATCGTAGGATCTTCTGTAACCGTTGCTGTTGCTGTTTCAGCATTGTAGCCGGCAGCAGAAGCTGTAACATTCTGGTCTCCTGTTGGAACATTTCCTAAGTGGTAATATCCGTCCGAATCTGTTATGGTTGACAAACCGGTTTCTTCTACAATTATGGTGGCTCCGGCAATTCCCGCCCCCGTTTCCTTATCTGTTACTGTCCCCTCAATATTTCCGGTTGCCGGTGGTTCTACATCTGCAACAGCCCTTACAGCCAGGTCGGCCCGGGCCAGACCGTGCCCCTGATGATTTGATGAAAGCCCAAGGTCTTCGGCAGTATCCTGTAGGATTTTTCTTACATCTTCATTTGATAAATCTTTACCAGCAGCCAATACTAGTGCGGCAACACCGGCAACATGGGGTGATGCCATGGAGGTTCCGCTGTAAGTTCCATATTTGTTCCCCGGAAGGGTGCTGAAAATACCTGAACCGGGTGCTATAAGCTCCACTGCAGGGCCTGTGCTTGAAAAGCTTGCCCGGGTATTGTTAATTGTTGAAGCGGCAACGGCAATCACCGATTCATAGGCGCCTGGATAGCCTACATTATCTCCTGTACCACTTGTATTGCCGCTATTACCGGCTGAAGCCACCAGCAGATGACCTGCTTTATAAGCAGCATCGCAAGCATCCTTCATCGTTTGGTTAGGACTGCTACTCCCCAAACTCATATTGAGAACAGGTATTCCTTCA
>SLGC01000096.1 GCA_007123885.1 Bacteroidales bacterium
TACAGTTATCAGAATGGTGACGCCCATTCCTGTGGCAATTGAAGCCACTCCTCCGGCAGAGGTAACCCTGCGCCAGAGGAATGCGGCAAGCAGTACGGGAGTGAGACCTGCACCAACCATGGTATATGCGGTAAATGCCATGTCCAGAATAGTGCGGAACTGGGTGAGCAGCAGATATGCCATGATGCCGAGAAGGATCAGGCACAGCCTCTGTACCCGGACTACCTGCTTTTCCCCTGCACCGGGATTGATGAACCTCTGAAAAATATCACGTGTAAGATTGGTAGAGGGGGCCATCAAAAAGCTGTTACCCGTGGAGGTAATTATGGCAACTGCCGCACAGATAAGAAGCAGTCCCGCTATCAGCGGAAGCCCTACTTCAGTGCTGTAGCGGGCTGTATGTAAAATAATCTGTTCCGAATTTTCCACCGAAAGAAATAACTCGGAGGTGGCAGGCAATGTGTTGAAATGGCTGAAAGCAAGGATTGCCAGAGAAGCTATCGCAGTTTCCACTACTATGGTACCAATAACCCACCATACAACTGCCGATTTGGCAGATTTTTCGTTCCTTGCAGAAAAGAACTTCTGATACATATTCGATTCACCCAGAAGCAAAAGAAATGTTGGAAAAAAGATTCCCATTGCCCATAAAAAATTGTAATCACCAAATACGGTCAGCATGCTGGGTTCAAGGTTGGCAGAAATATATTCTCCTCCTCCAAGGTAAATATATACAAGAGGTACCGCAATTATTACCGCAAGGGTTATAACTGCCCCGTTGATAATATCAACTGAAACAATTGATATCATACCGGCAAAGGAGGTGAACAGGATTATAAAAATTGCTGTTATAATAACACCCTGCCATTCGGGAACTCCGGCAACAAGGTTCAGGACAAAACCCCCTCCCCTGAACTGGTAGCCCACGATGGTGGTATAGGCGATAACAATTACCAGCGTCCCCAGTATCCTTGCCCATTTATTATAGCGCAGTTCAAGTATGTCGGGAACGGTGTACTGCGCAATCCTTCTTACCCTTGCAGCCAGAAAGAAAACAATGACTATGCCTACCCATGCTCCTGCTGCCATCCACAGTTCTGAAAGGCCGACCCTTGCGGCAAGTCCAGCTCCTGCCAAAAGGCTGCCCGAGCCGATCCAGGTACATAACAGCGTGCCGACAAGTTTGTAGGTGGGAACCGATCGCCCTGCCACCATGAAATCATCCTGTCCTTTGACCGCAAAACTTTTGAATATTGAGATACCCATTAAAATTGCCAGATATCCCAGCACAATCCATAAAAATATCATTTTAAAAAACTTTTAATTATTCCTGTTTTTATATTATATCGTATAAAAAAGTTCAGCACCAGGCCCGATAGGCAGTCCCGTAATGATCCAGATAATCATCAGGATCAGCCAGAAAAGAAGGAAAGCAACCGAATAAGGCAGCATGGTAGCTATTATTGTTCCTATTCCTGCACTTTTGTCATATTTTTCCATAAAGGCAACTATCAGGGCAAAATAAGACATCATGGGTGAAATGATGTTGGTTACACTGTCACCTATCCTGTAAGCCATCTGGGTGAATTCAGGCGAATAGCCCAGGAGCATGAACATGGGAATAAAGACAGGGGCCATAATTGCCCATTTGGCAGATGCACTGCCTATTACCAGGTTGACAAGAGCGGAAACAAGAACCAGGCTTATCATCAACGGTATCCTTCCCATCCCGATCGCGCCGATGGTTTCGGCTCCCTTAACAGCGAATATCAGTCCGAGATTGGTCCAGTTGAAATATGCAACAAACTGTGCGGCAAAAAAGACGAGAACGATATATGTTCCCAGCGTGGACATGGATTTTCCCATCCCGTTTATAACATCTTCATTGCTTTTGAGCGTTCCCGCTCCGATCCCGTAGGCAATACCGATCATTGCAGCGATTATAAAGATCATGGCAACAATTCCCGACATAAAGGGCGACCTTAGCAGATCACCGGTTTCAGGATCCCGCAAAAAACCGCTGCCCCAGACATAATCCCATATCCCACCGCTTATGGGCAGGGTAGCCCACAACAGGACAACGACTATTGCCCAGAATGTATAACCCGCATATTTCAGTCCCCTCTTTTCGCCGGATGTAATATCGTGCAGGGCCTCCGGCTTTGCATCTCCCTTATAGGGGCCAAGGCGCGGAACGACAATTTTTTCGGTGACCCAGGTTCCTACCACGGCGATAAAAAATGTGGAAACAAACATGAAATAATAGTTTGCAGCAGGGTTGACCTGGATGGAGGGATCGATGATGTGTGCCGCTTCTTCAGATAAGCCGGCAAGCAACGGGTCAATAGTTCCCAGAAGAAGGTTGGCACTGTAACCACCTGAAACACCGGCGAATGCTGCCGCCAGTCCGGCGATGGGGTTCCTTCCCACGGCAAGGAATATCATAGCGCCAAGAGGAACAAGAACGACATAACCAACCTCACTGGCAGTATTTGAAAGTATGCCGGCAAATACAATGGCAAAGGTGAGAAGTTGCCTCGGCGCCGAAAGAACCAGTTTTCGAAGTGCTGTGGACATGAAGCCGCTTGATTCCATTACACCTATTCCCAACAGCGCCACCAGAACAGTTCCAAGGGGGGCAAATGAGGTGAAATTGACTACCATACCGGTAATTATCATATGCAGTCCGCTTACCGATAAAAGATTGAAAGGCTCTATCCGCTCACCGGTACCGGGATGGACTACCGATATATTCAAGGCACCTGCAACTGCGGATAAAAGAATTGTTGCACCTGCAAAAATGGCAAAAAGAGTTGCCGGATGGGGAAGCTTGTTCCCTATTTTCTCAATAGCGGAAAGTGTTCTTGAAATGATTCCCTGACTCGCATTAGTATTATTGACCATAATAATTGCTGGTAAATCTTTTCTAAACCGTTTTTTTATCCCTATTTTATTTTTCAGCTAAAAATGATGCAATTTTAGTGTTTATTGTTAACTAAACAAAATTAAATCAACCAAATAAGGATTGATCGCCGGCGAAGAAACGCATAATCAATTTAAAATGAAATACAAAAAAAGATGTAACTTTAATAATCAATATCTTTTCAGCACCATTGATTAAAGTCAAAATATTTATTTTATACGGCCATGAGCCGGATAATCCGGATATTTTTCCTGTTCAGCAGTGATATGCCCTGATCACCAAAAAAACCGTGAAAAATTATACGGATAATGCTAAAATCATATTACCCGTAAAAAATTCAGGATATAACTGTCCGCAATAAATTACCGCAAACATAAACAGAATAAAAGCAAGAAGATACTCACTACAAAACATATCAGGGAAGCCGATGCATATACCATCAGGCATGAACCAATAGGATCAGCAGATCTTATGGAAAGAGCTGCAAAGGCTCTTACAAGATGGTTTATTGAAAATATCGGAAAAGACTCACGAATAAAAATTTTTGCAGGTACGGGAAACAATGGTGGCGACGGACTGGCACTGGCAAGGTTGCTGCATGAACAGGGATTTGTACCGGAAGTTTATATTCTTGATATTGGTTCCGGTTATTCCGATGACGCATCACTGAATCTTAAGAGACTGGAAAATGTCGGTATCGTACTGCGAACAATGGCCTCGGCAAAAGATTTCCCCCATATCCCGCCCGACAGCCTTGTTGTTGATGGCCTTTTCGGGACCGGGCTCAGCAGGCCGGTTACCGGACTCCCCGCACAACTGATAGATCACCTGAACAGTTCAGATGCAGATATTGTAGCAATAGATATACCTTCCGGTTTATCGGGCGACAATGACCTGGATATTACTGAAGGAAGTATAATCAGGGCAAAATATACCCTGACCTTCCAGTTCCCGAAGCTGGCCTTTTTTTTCACAGAAAATGAAAAATTTGTCGGGACCTGGGAAGTACTGCCCATAGGGCTGCATGAGAAATTCATAAATGAGGTGGAAACCGGTTACTATATGACAGATAATGAACTGGTCCGGCCCCTGATGAAAACACGTGACAGATTTTCTCATAAAGGAACATTCGGCCGTTGCCTCCTGATATCGGGCAGCTACGGCAGGATGGGGGCCGCGGTGCTTGCTGCAACTGCCTGTTTGAGGACGGGGACGGGACTGCTGACGGTTCATGTTCCTTCCAGGGGTTGTGAAATTTTGCAGACATGCCTGCCCGAAGCCATGACAAGTATTGACAGCTCCGGTACACTCTGGACAGAGGTCCCGTCAGTTGATAACTTTGACGCGATAGGTGCGGGTCCGGCAATTGGAACTCTGGAACAGACACAGCAGGCGCTTTACAAATTACTGGAAACTTCCACCGGTCCGCTTGTCCTCGATGCCGATGCGCTGAATATTATTTCAATGAACAGGCAATGGATCAGCCTTATACCTGAAGATTCCATAATCACTCCTCACCCGGGTGAATTTGACCGTCTGGCAGGACAACATAAAAACAGTCACGACCGTTTGATATCTCAAATAGATCTGGCAAAGAAAAACAGACTTGTTGTTGTGCTTAAAGGAGCTCATACCTCTGTTGCAACCCCCGAAGGTACATGCTGGTTCAACAGCAGCGGCAATCCCGGGATGGCTACTGCAGGTGCGGGTGATGTTTTAACCGGAATTCTTTTATCTTTGCTTGGCCAGGGATATGAACCGGTTGATGCTGCTGTTGCGGGTGTGTATTTGCACGGGGTTGCCGGTGATATTGCCAGCAGTGAATATTCACCTGAAGCAATGATTGCAGGTGATATCTGCCAAAATCTGGGCAAGGCTTTTAAATTAATAAACCAATAGTATTATGCGACGAATTTTTGCAGTTTTAATCGTTCTGACAGGCATTTTAGCGGGTTGTTCCGGAATGAAGACCATAGATCACAGAACCTCGGCTGTTAATGCAGCACAGGATAGCCATCCGGAAAATTATACCCTGATCTATTCACTTCCCAAAACAACCATGAAGGTAACGGTTGGAGCAACCCAGGTGATAACCAGAAGGGGTCCGTACTACCAGTTTGCAGAAAGATATCTCGGCATTTCAGGCGTCCCGGCAATAGACGAAACTACCTGGAGAATTGACAATGTCAAAATAAACAGCTACCAGGAAGCCGATCCCGACCATTATTATGTGCTTACCACAAATGACAGGCACGTAACCAACTATTTTACATTAAAATCCGAAGGATTTATTCTGCCCGTGAACCAGAAGCAGATGCCTGAATTTGAAGGCCATATTTATCTACGTGAAACAGGTGATGATGAAGACATACTGTACACCGATCTTTCAATCCATCCTAATGTGGTGGAAGAGACACGGACAGTAATGAGAATGGTAAGGCAGGATACCGCTTTTGTAAATGTTCCCGTTCTGCAAAGGCAATCGGTAACCAGAAGCCTTGATGCCAAGGCTGCCGAAGCTGCAGACCTGATATTTGAGCTCAGGACCAACCGGTTTAAACTGATTTCGGGCGATCTGGACCTTTTCCCCGATGGAAGGGCAGTGGAAGCAATAGTAGGAGAATTTGCAAGGCTTGAAAGGGAATATTTGGACCTTTTCACCGGAAAGGTCTTTGAGAAAACACATGAATTCACCTTTGAATATACACCTGATCCCGGAACCATGCAGCGAAATTCCGAATCGCACGTACTTTTCAGACTTTCCAACAGCGACGGTATCCTTCCTGCCGATGATGAAAGGGGCAGGCCAATTGCCATCCAGCTGGAAAAAGAGATGAAGACCGATAAGATCAGGGGGTTTGAAAGCGTGCCGGCTTCCAGGAACAGCTCCGGCCAAAACAGGCTTTTCTACAGGATACCCGATGCAGCAAGAGTCAGCCTTATGGATGAAAACCAGGCCATTTCCCGTACCAGGGTGCTGGTGAGCCAGTATGGAAGGGTAGTTTCCATACCGGCAAATTTTCTCTGGGAAGAGTAGCAGACATTTTAATCACGCGGGTTTTTCGGTTGTACCAAATTAAAAACCCCTGCCCTGTAAAAAGAGGCGGGGGTTTATCATTATTATACTATGCATTCACGGGAAAGCGACTTCAGCAGGTTCGATCGTTATTCAAAAGTACCGTTAAAATCGCGTTGGAAGTTTTCCCACGATGTGTTTTTATAATGGTTTTCACCGATATATCGCAGTATGGGTTCAATCTGGCCTGGGGTCCTGAAACCGGGAACGGCAGTTATCATTTCAAGGTCTTCATTAAAATATACTATTGAAGGATAGGACATCTGGCCTTGCAGCATGGCTATGGACAACTGATGAGCGGACCGGCGTCCCTCTCCATCGTTGATAAATTCATGGCCCTGAAAATAGATAGTATCCTTTGTTTCCGAATTGAACTTAACCGGGTAAAAATGCCGGTTAATAAAACGTGCCACCTGGGGATCTGAAAATGTTTCGGCATCCATACGCTTACAGAAACCACACCAGTCGGTATAGATGTCAACTAAAAGCTTTCGCGGATTTTTTCCGGCAAGTTCAATGGCTTCCTCAAAACTGTACCAGATTATTTTTTCACCTCCCTGATTTGCATTTAATGTTAAAAATAACGTCAGACCTGTAATTGTTGCCAGAAATCTCATGTTACACTTTTTTAGTTGATAATTATCAATCAATCTTATATCCGATGTAAATTAATACGGCAAAACTAATAATTCATTGTTACAAATTCGCCCGGACCGGTCTGCCAACCCTAAAAAATCGGTGACTTTAACATTTTTTTACTTACAGCCTTTCAGGAAAATCCCGGCCCCGGTATAATCAGGGAAACAGGTTTCAACTCCAAAAAGAACATTTCCACGCCCGGGGGTTGCGTGATCTTAAAACTAATCTAAATAAAATTACAAATTTAAAACCAATTATTACTTTATATTAATACATGCATATTATTAAAAATTATTAAATCAAGATTATTCCCCAGCCGGCCCGACGGTA
>SLGC01000301.1 GCA_007123885.1 Bacteroidales bacterium
AGGGATCATGTGGAAATACCGCGGAATTGTAGATACCTGCCGGATTTTCAACGCGGGTAACAGATACAACATTTCTGAATTTCCTTATGTTCTCAACGTTTCCCCTGGTAAGGGGCATATAATATTCTGATACCGAATAGGTGGTCACATCCTCACGGTATATGTTCAATCTCTCAAGGGCTCTTATATTCAGAGGGGTTCCGTCAGTAATGACATTATAGAAAAATTGCAGATTTTCCAGGTCCCTGTCTGCAGATTCTCCGTTTATGAAGATCTCACCGTTTATGATCTCAAGAGTATCGCCAGGAATGGCTATGCAGCGCTTGATGTAATTATCCCTTTTGTCGACCGGTCTGGAGGCAATATTGTAATTTTCCCGGAGAAATTTTCTTGCTTCAGACTTGTAATGATCAATATCCCTTATCTCTTCCCCGGTAAAACCTGCCCTGTCCCTAAACTCCCCGGCAATCTGGCGCAAAACGGCGTAATAACTTTGTGCCTGCATTTCCAGTATTACAGTATCGCCTTCCGGGAAATTGAAAACAACATTATGGTTATTTTCAATATTTGAAAATCCTGACAGCCTGTTGTATCGCAGCTGTATCCATTCAAGATAGGAACGGGTGTGTCTTGTCAGTGGGAGGGTATGATGTGTAAAGGGAAAAGTCAGTGGTGTCATCGGCAGCCGTGGACCGTAACTTAGTTTACTGACAAACAGATGATCTCCTATCAGAAGCTCTTTTTCCATTGATCCGGTAGGGATCCGGTAATTCTGGAAAAAAAAGATGTTGATAAAAGTTACAGCGATAACTGCGTATATTAATGCATCAAGCCATTCGATAAAAGTGCTGTTCTTACCTTCGCGTTTTTTCCAGAATGTCCAGTTGACTTTCCTGCTTATATATATATCGTAAATAACTGGCAGTCCCAGCAGGAACCAGTAATTTCCCAGCCATATCACCCAGATGATCCAGGCAAGTGCAGCCGATCCAAATCTGATCCATTTAGCATTTTTTCTTATAAATTCCATGAGTAAATATTTGTATTAAATCATTGGTCTCACGTACCTTACCATAACCTGCCTTCGCTCATTTCACATATATGGAATTTCCCATTAATGAAAAGCGTGATGTGACACTCATTTTATGGACGGTTCATTAGCTGAAAACATTTTGTTAGAAACGGGTAAAGTTAATCAATGCGCTTAAACATCCTTTCCCATCTGATATTATCAGGAAATTTTTTATCCCTGTCAAGAGACAGCCAAATCATCATGGCCTTGCCCACTATATGATCTTCCGGCACAAATCCCCAGAATCGTGAATCTGCAGAATTGTGACGGTTATCACCCAAAACAAAATAATAATCCATCTGAAATGTATAGGAATTGGTTTTTCTTCCATTTATGAAAATTTCATTACCGTCAACTTCAAGATAATTATCTTCGTATAGCTCAATTATCCGCCTGTAAAGTGGCAGGTTTTCCACCGTTATCCCTACTTCGATCTCTTTTCCCGGCACTACCAGGGGGCCAAAATTATCTTCATTCCAGGGAAAATCGCGATGAAAAGGAAATATCGTATGTATCCCGGAATATGGATTCCTGTTTTCATAACGGGTAACCGACATTACATTGGGGAGCAGGTTCAGTTTCTGAGTCATGTTCTCTGTCAGGGGTATTTCATAAAGGAAGCGGTCGGGATTATATTTTATGTCGGGAGGATATATGTCCATTTCCAGGAATTGTTCGTCTTCAATAAGTGAGCCGTCGGTCCTGATAAAAAAATCATACTGGATATTACTGTTTTCCGGTTCAGGGATGCCGTTGACAAACAGACGGCCGCCTGAAATCCTGATCGTGTCGCCCGGAATGCCGGCACAACGTTTCACATAGTTTTCCTTTTTATCCACGGGTCTTGTAGTCAGATCAAATTTTTCATGAATGAATTCCCTGCCGTACTGGCGGACAAGTGCATAGTAGCTTTGATCCGGATGCTGCAATACAACAGTGTCGCCTTCAGGGAAATTAAAAACAATTACATCATTGTTTTTAATTCCTGAAAATCCTGCGAGCCTTTTATATGGTCTCTTTATCCAGTCAAGATAGGCAGGTACATTGCGGGTGAATGGAAGAGTGTGATGTGCAAAAGGGAAGGAGAGGGGAGTATTTGACATTCTCGGGCCGTAGCTTATCTTGCTTACAAACAGGTAGTCGCCTATCATCAGGGATCTTTCCATTGATGAAGTTGGAATTGAATAGGCTTCAACAAAGAATATCCTGATGAAAGCCGCAACAATAATACCAAAAACCAGTGCATCCATCCCCTCGATAATGATCCTGCTTTTTGCAAATTCTGTTTTTCTCCAGAAAAACCATTTGACCTTTCTGGTTATGAACATGTCAAAAATGATCAATACCCCGGGCAGAAGCCAGTAGTTATCCATCCAGATTGTCCACCCCAGATACAGCAAGATAAGTAGAATGCCTGTCAGTAAGGCCGGTTTGGGATCCTTTTTAAAGACACTGTCCATTCCGCGCTTTTTAAATGTTCAAAAGCTCCTGCATGCTGAAAACGCCGGTTTTGCCATTGATGAATTCTGCGGCAATTACTGCACCTGTAGCGAATACCTTCCTGTTAAGGGCCTGGTGACTGATTTCCAGTATTTCCGAATGAGATTTATAGGTTACGGTATGAGTTCCGGGCACTTCTCCCTTCCTTTCAGAAATTACCGGAAGTACAGCCGGGTCATCCGATTTTTCATTTTTCCAGCTGGTTTTTCTTTTAAGGTTCAGCAGGATGTCTTCGGCCAGGGTAACTGCTGTTCCGCTTGGAGAATCCTTTTTATGTATGTGATGAATTTCCGAAAGTTCAACCCCGTAACCTGGAAATTTGTTCATTACCTGTGCAAGCTTTTGGTTCAGGTTGAACATTATATTGACCCCAATACTGAAGTTTGAGGCATAGAAAAAAGTTTGGTTTTTTGAAATGCAAAGATTTTTCAATTCATCCAGATGTTCGGTCCATCCTGTGGTACCACTGACAACCGGAACACCGGCATTAAAACATGAAATTATGTTCCCGCGTGCTGTTTCAGGTGTGGAAAATTCAACTGCAACATCTGCCTTACCAAGGTTATCGGGCTTTAGAAGATGCAAATTGTCAATATCGATCCTAAGAATTATTTCATGACCCTTTTCCTTTGCCACAGTTTCAATTTCCCTGCCCATTTTTCCGTAACCAATTATAGCGAACTTCATAAATTTTTTTTAAGAGGGTTAAAAGAATTCATAAAAAAAAGCCATCTGTACGACAGCAGAGATGGCTTTTTGGGCAACTATAAATAGTTTACTTCTTTACTTTGTCAACCACTGCCTTGAATGCCTCGGGATGATTCATGGCAAGATCGGCCAGAACCTTGCGGTTAAGTTCGATCCCTTCCCTGTTTATTGCTCCTATAAATTCCGAATAAGACATTCCATGTACGCGGGCAGCTGCATTTATTCTCTGGATCCAAAGGCCCCTGAAGGCAATTTTCTTTTTACGGCGGTCGCGGTATGCATATTGCAATCCTTTCTCTACAGCATTTTTTGCAACGGTGTAAACATTTTTTCTTCTGCCAAAATAACCTTTGGCCTGTTTCAGAACTTTTTTCCTCCTTTGCTTGGATGCTACAGCATTAACTGATCTTGGCATTTTTCATCTTCGTTATGAATGTTCAGCGTTCCGTATAGCGGACTCTTTGGGGCTGGGACACTCGGTTAAAAAATAATTAAACTGACTGCCTATTTCATTGCAAGCAGCAGCCGGACATTTTTTTCATCCGGTTTGCTGACCAGTGTGAAATAAGTAAGGTTTCTTTTTCTTTTGGTAGATTTTTTTGTAAGAATATGACTCTTATAAGCATGTTTCCTTTTAATCTTCCCTGTTCCGGTCATTACAAAGCGTTTTTTTGCTCCGGAATTTGTCTTCATCTTAGGCATTACAATAAATATTTTGGGTTATTTAATTTTTCTTTTTCATTGTTTTCGGGGCTATGAACATAGTCATCCTTTTTCCCTCAAGTCTGGGCAGTTGTTCTACCCTGCCATATTCTTCCAGTTCCTGGGCAAATCTCAAAAGCAGGATCTCTCCTTTTTCCTTGAAAAGTATCGTCCTCCCTTTAAAGAAAACGAAAGCTTTGATCTTGGCACCGTCTGAAAGAAATTTTTTTGCATGGTTCAACTTAAAGTTAAAATCATGCTCATCGGTATTGGGCCCGAACCGGATCTCCTTTATGACTACTTTTACGGTTTTTGCCTTGATCTCTTTTTGTTTCTTTTTTTGTTGATAAAGAAACTTCTGATAATCAGTGATTTTACATACAGGCGGATCGGCATTGGGAGAAATTTCCACCAAATCCAGTTCCATTTGATCAGCCAGCTTCATTGCCTCGGATAAGGGAACAACACCCGGGTTTTCGATGTTATCACCTACCAGACGAACCATTCTGGCCTTGATTTTCTCATTTACCCTGTGCAGGGGTTCCTGTCGTAATAGTCTTCTCGGACCTCTTGAAAATCTTTGTACTGCTATGTTTCTTTCCTCCTTTCTTTAATTGCTACTGGATTATTTACGATGGAAATTGCTTTTTCA
The DNA here is from genome assembly GCA_007123885.1 of Bacteroidales bacterium. Lineage (GTDB taxonomy): Bacteria > Bacteroidota > Bacteroidia > Bacteroidales > PUMT01 > PXAP01. The sequence continues at coordinate 4,635 of SLGC01000301.1, forward strand.
ATTTCCATTCTTGCAAAGTTAGCAAATTCTTCCAAATTCATGGAACCTTTATCGCCCTCACCTTGTTTTCTGACTGAAACCGTGTTATTGTCAGCCTCTTTTTCCCCGACCACAAGGAGATACGGGATGCGTTTTAACTCATTATCCCTTATCTTCTTGCCGATCTTTTCGCTCCTCAGATCAAGCAGGCCGCGAAGATCGTCATTTTTCAGGAAATTAAAAACTTTTTCGGCATATTTATTAACCTTCTCACTTATGGGCAGTATTACAAACTGTTCCGGTGCAAGCCAGAGAGGGAATTTACCTGCCGTATGTTCGATAAGTATTGCCACGAATCTTTCCATTGAACCAAAAGGTGCCCGATGTATCATTACCGGACGGTGCTTTTGATTATCCGCTCCGGTATATTCCAAATCGAAGCGTTCGGGCAGATTGTAATCAACCTGGATCGTACCAAGCTGCCATTTCCTTCCCAATGCATCTTTTACCATGAAATCAAGCTTGGGGCCATAAAATGCTGCTTCTCCATATACTATCCTTGCATCCAAGCCCTTTTCCCGGGTGGCCTCAAGAATTGCTTTTTCAGCCTTTTCCCAGTTCTCATCACTTCCGATATATTTATCACCGTCATTTTTATCCCGCAATGATATCTGTACCAGGAAATCTTTAAAATCAAGTGCACGGAAAATTGTAAAAATAATATCTATCACCTTTATAAACTCTTCCTTAAGCTGATCCGGACGACAGAAGATATGTGCATCATCCTGGGTAAATCCTCTTACCCTTGTTAATCCATGTAACTCTCCACTTTGCTCGTAACGGTATACGGTACCAAATTCAGCCATTCTGACAGGAAGATCCTTGTATGAATGGGGCTTGAACTTGTATATTTCGCAGTGGTGAGGGCAGTTCATGGGTTTCAGAAGAAATTCTTCTCCTTCGGCAGGTGTGCTGATTGGCCTGAATGACGATTCACCATATTTTTCATAATGACCTGACAGAACATAAAGCTCTTTCTGACCTATATGAGGTGTAATTACCTGCTCATATCCGTAATCCCGCTGCACTTTTTTAAGAAAATCTTCAAGACTTTCCCTTAGCCGGGCACCTTTTGGAAGCCACAGGGTCAGTCCGGAACCAACCATCTGTGAGAATGTGAATAATTCAAGTTCTTTCCCGATTTTTCTATGATCTCTCTCTTTTGCCTGCTCAAGCATATGAAGGTGCTCCTCCAGCATTGACTGTTTGGGGAAGCTTACCCCGTAAATCCTGGTAAGTTGCTTGTTTTTCTCATCTCCGCGCCAGTAGGCCCCTGCTACATTCAATAATTTAAAGGCCTTGATGTAGCCGGTATGGGGAACATGGGGACCACGACACAGATCAGTAAAGCTGCCATGGGTATAAAGTGTTATTGTTCCCTCATCAAGATCCTGCAATAATTCAAGCTTGTAATGATCACCTTTTTGTGAATAATACTCCAGGGCTTCGTTTTTGGATACGTTTTTCCTGGTATAAGGATTTTTTTGCTGTGCAAGTTCCTTCATCTTTTTTTCAATGGCAGGAAGATCACTTTCTGAAATGCTTCTGCCTCCCGGATCAATATCATAATAAAACCCGTTCTCTATGGCCGGCCCGATTCCGAATTTGACCCCCGGATAGAGTTCTTCCAGGGCTTCAGCCATCAGGTGGGCCGAAGAGTGCCAGAAGGCATGCTGACCTTCTTCATCTTCCCACTTGTTGAATTTTATCGACGCATCATGCTCAATGGGCCTTGTGAGATCATATACTTCACCATTTACTGTAACAGAATAAACTTCCTTTGCAAGGCTGTGGCTTATTGATTTGGCTATTTCCAGCCCGGTGATGCCTGTTGAGTACTCTCTGATTGAATTATCGGGAAATTTTATTTTTATCATTATCGGGTTTAATGCAAATTTACTAAACTCTGATTTCGGCGCCATCATTTTTTCCGGCTGCAAACAGTATTTGCTGACTGTGAATTACCGGTTTGCAAAGATAAACAAAAATGTTTAATGATTCAGCCGGAAGGAAGGTTCATAAAAGGTTCATATCAGGTTCATATCTGGCTAAATCAGTTCAGGCCATGGAATATAATTGTCGTAACTCATGCAGACATCGGTGGCAAATCTTGTTCCTTTTGCAATGATTATTTCCCATTGCTCAGGAGTACATGAAGCGATATTCATACTGCCGATGTTGTTTTCAAATATGGCGGCAATGACTCCGGCATTAAATGAGTCACCTGCGCCGATAGTGCTTAGAGGAGTAATACCGGGGACCGGATAATGATTGCAGAATCGGGGAGTGCAAAGATCGACCCCGTATGATGATCTTGTATAAATCAGGGCACTGCAATTTTTGAAACAGGGCAACTCCCACGTTGATTCAGCAGTTTTTGTCCCGAAAATAATCCCGAAATCCTCATCAGAGCCCCTGACTATGTGCGAATGGCCAATATGGTCCCTGATAAATGGTTTAACTTTTTCCAGCTCGCCAAGATGGGAACTTCTGAAGTTGGGATCGTAAAAAAGCAGGGTTCCCTTTTCAGCGGCACTTTTTCTGAGACTTAAAACAGCTTTCATGGTGGGAGGGGAGATGGAATAGAATGATCCGAACAGCAGAATATCCAGAGGGCCGGTAGAAGGCAGCATTGGGAGTTCAGGCGGGTTCAGTCCCCTGTAAAAAGAATAGGAAGCATTATTGTTTTCATCAAGGAATGCCAGTGCTATGATGGATTGTGAAGCTTCATGATGTAAAAAGGATGTATCTACATGGTTTTCGTTTAAAAATGCAGATATAAGTTCTCCTGTCTTGTCATTTCCACAGGTTCCTGTGAAGGAGACGGGTAATCCGCTTCGCCCGAGTGAAATGGCAGAATTCAGCATAGCGCCGCCCGGTTTGGCAGCAACCGGCTGACCCTGTTTGAACATTATATCATAAACAACTTCTCCGATGGTAAATATCCGTTTTTCTTCAGGACTGCTCATATAATTTATTGTTTAATCCGTGGACTGCAGGAACTGTCGGGTATAACAAAATCTTTAAAAAGAGAAAGGCTGACTCCGGTTGAGGCAGCCTTTCAAATTATTACAGGGCATAGTTTTTAAACAGTAGTTAAAGAGAATAACCTGCCCGGTATTCCCTGTGATAATATTGTTCGGCCTCGGGATCATCTACAAAAGATTCCCTGGCAGGATCCCACTCAACCGGTCTCATAAGCTCATAGGCTATATTACCCAGGGTGCATGTAGTGCATGTGCGGTGTCCGACCTCAACCGGAGCAACAGGATCCCTGCGCTCGCGCATGGATTGAATAAAGTCAACAAGATGAGGTGTTCCTGTCTCATAGGCCACTCCTATCTCCCTTTCCTGTTCGGGTGGCGGTATAAAATCAGGATCCGAGGCAGCATAATGACCGCGGCTTACCTCAATCCATCCGTCAGCTCCAGTGAATTTGACCCCTTTTGTCAGTTTTTCATCGAATGGTTCTTCTGTCATAATTATTCCATCATCATATTCATAAGTCAGGAATTCATAATCATTATAACCAGCCGGGATTATCCGCCTCGGCCCACTGTCATCCTTGTCAAGCCCCCATTGGGCTATATCGAACATATGAGCTCCCCAGTCGGTCGTAAATCCGCCTCCCATTTCCTTATACCATCTCCATGCACCCCATAATGTTTCATCTCTGGGCGGATCCAGTGAAATAGGAGGATTCAGTTCGTGATTATAATGCACCCGGGGATTGGGCCCAAGCCAGAGATCCCAGTTAAGATCGGCAGGAACAGGTTCCTCCGGCAGATCATAAGGCACGGGAGGTCCGCCGACATAAGCATGCACTTTTTCAATCCTGCCCAGGGATCCATTTCTGACAAGCTCTACTGCATGACGGAATGATGGATCAGAACGCTGCTGGCTACCGGTGGCAAGAACCAGATTATTGTTCCTTACGGCATTTACCAGTTCAACACCTTCCTTAATGGTGAAAGTAAGCGGTTTTTCCATATAAATGTCTTTCCCGGCCTGGCAGGATTCAACGCCTATAATTCCATGCCAGTGATCGGGAGTTGCCACTACTACGCCATCAATATCATCCCGTTCAAGAATTTGATGATAATGCTCGTAGGTTGAAACATCGACATTCATTTCATTTTCATCGTAGAAATCGTTCATTCTTTTTTCAAAGCGTTCGCGTTTGATGCCATAAACATCTGCTCCGGCAACAATATGAACACCAGGAATTTCACTGAAACCCCTCATGAGGTACATGGTCTGCCTGCCCAGTCCGATTATTCCCAATCTGATAACATCATTGGGTGAAACCGGGACACGGCAGTTCTTGATCAGCGGGAGGACCGACAAGCCAGCGGCTCCAGCTATTGTGGTCCGAATAAACCTGCGTCTTGAAATTCTTTGCATTTTCTCTGGTATTTATTTTATAATTATAATGGTTTTATAAAGATCTCTGCTAATTGGTGCAATTTATAACAAAATTGCACCAATTACAAAAATTAAAAAAACCGTTAAAGATCATATCCTTCACGATACTCACGATGGTAGAATTGTTCTGCATCAGCATCGTCAACGAAATAATTTCTGACAGGATCCCATCTGACTGAACGTCCAAGTTCGTAAGCAATATTCCCGAGAATACAAGTGGTGGCTGTCCTTGCTCCCACTTCAACCGGAACAACAGGATCCCTGCGATGCCTCATTGCCATTATGAAATCTTCCAGGTGTGGCACTCCTGTTTCATAGGGGAGGCCGCCATGCCCGCGTAATTCTTCATCCTCGGGGAACAATGCTTCATCGGAAGAATCGTATCTTCCGCGTGAAACTTCTATCCAGCCATTTTCACCCCAGAATTTCACTCCGCGGGTATTTCCCTCATCATATGGACGGTTGATCACCCTTGTGCCGTCGCGGTATACATAAGTAAGGAAATCAGTATTTTCATAACCCGGAGGAATTATTTCAACCGGTCCGCCACTATCCTCCTGCAAAGCCCACTGGGCAATATCGAAATTATGTGCTCCCCAGTCGGTTATGAACCCGCCGCCGGTTTCCTTGAAATATCTCCATTCTGCCCAGTAGGTTTCATTTTGAACAGGATCCAGGGATATAGGCGGGTTCAGCCTTGCATTATAATGAACATGGGGATTGGGCCCGAGCCACATTTCCCAGTTCAGGTCAGCCGGAACCTGCTCCTCGGGAAGATCATAGGGAGAGGGAAAATCACCTGCATAAGCATATATTCTGTCTATTTTTCCAATTCTTCCTGCCCGTACCATTGCAACTGCATGATGGAAATTTATATCCGATCTCTGCTGGCTACCCACTGCAAGAACCCTGTTGTTTTCACGGACTACCCGGGCCACTTCAACTGCTTCCCTTATTGTAAAGGTAAGAGGCTTTTCGAGATATATGTCCTTTCCTGCCAGGCAGGCATCGATGGCATTCAGTGCGTGCCAGTGATCAGGTGTGGAAATGACAACGCCATCAACATACCTGTCATCCAGGATCCTCCTGTAATCCTCATAAGTTTCTACATTGACATTCTGGTCTGTCTCTTCATAATACCTGTTAAGAATATTCTCGAATCTCTTTCGCTTAATGCCGTAGACATCTGCTCCTGAAACTACCTGCACCCCCGGAATTGAATTAAAACCACGCATAAGTCCGACTGCCTGTCGACCCAATCCGATAAACCCAAGCCTTATCGTATCATTCACAGAACGGCAGCTTTTGAAAACAGGCAGGAATGATAAACCTGCCGTTCCCGCAATTGTTGTCTTAATAAATTGTCTTCGTTTCATGAGTACGTATTTAAATTAATGATTCAGGAAATTACCCGGTTTTTGATCAGATGTCTCAATGGACTTATCAGTCTTCTCAGGAGACTCATTTCGTCGGTCGAAATTTCAGCAATACCGGGCATCTGCCTTGTTACTTCCAGCTCAAATCCAAATGAGGTTACTGCACCGTTTGTAAGGGAAATAACAGCAGGAAATCCATTTTCAACCGGCGCTCCGGACAGGGAATGAACACGTCCTTCAATCATGCCGAATTCCATATAAGGATAACCATCAAGTTTTATGTTGACCCTTTGTCCGGGAATTACTTTCCCGGCACCGCTGAAAGGAAGTATGATCCGGGTATGCAAATCTCCCATATCTTCAGGCACTACTGAAAAGATCGCATCTCCTGCATTCAATTCCTGAAGGCTGCTCCAGATGGTCAGATAATTGAGGATGCCTGTGGCGGGAGTGGCTATAAGGTAGGAATTCTCCCATGCTGCAAGAGAGCTTTCAAGCTGCCTGAATGCATTGGTGAGACCGGTATGGAGTTGCTGAAGCCTTTCCTCCTTTTCCAGTTTTGTATCGGCAATATTTCTTTCCAGTCTTGCAATAGTAATTCCTGCATCGGACAGATTGAGACGTGATGTCTCAAACACTCTCTGTTTGTCCAGTAAAACGGCCTGTGCTTTTTCAAATTCAGATGAAGATATCACGTTTGAGGCAAAGAGCAACGAGTCTCTTCCAAATTGTGCAAGTGAGAGCTGAAGGTCACGTCCGGCAAGCACCTTCTGCCGTTCCAGGTTATTGCGGAAATAATTGTATTCATTGAGTTCTTCATTAAGTGCCTTAATTCGTTTTTCATAAAGATCCTGGCGTACAAACATATTGTAATCATGCAGGGAGGTCGTAAACAAATTATATGAAGGCTGGACTTCCCCAAGGACAAGATCTCCTGGAATTGAAAACCCCGATAATTCCTCGTTCAACAGGATCATTCTGTTGAGCTGTCTTATATAACCGCGCAGACGGAAGACATCGTCATGCCTGGCAGAATTTTCAATAACTGCAAGAGTATCATTTTTTTTCACACTGGATCCGTCCCTGAAAAATATTACTTCCGGTTTTCCTGAGGAGCGTGCAATCATCACCGAAGGAGGATTTTCTTTTGTAATAACGACCGGAGCCCTGACAATGTCCGGATAACTGAAAAAGCTGCTCAACAGGATCATTTTTGCAACAACAACAAACAAAATGCCTATTCCCCAGTGAACCAGCCATCCGGGTGTTTTACCCAGTATCTCGCTTACCTCTTCTGATCGCAGGTTGATTTCCCCGGGTTCCCGGCCATATTTTTCCCGTTCTGCCATATCTGATCAATTTGCGGCTGATGTCGTTAACAAGGTAAATATATTAATTTTTCTATAATTCCAGCTGGTTTTTTACAAGTGTAAAATACGCCCCCTCTTTTTTGATCAGATCCTTGTGTATTCCTGTTTCAACAATCCTTCCTTTTTCTATCACAATTATCTGGTCGGCGTTCTTAACGGTGCTTAAACGGTGCGCAACGACCAGAACAGTCCTTCCCCTGAAAAATTCCACCAGATTTTCAAGAATGACTTTTTCATTATGTGCATCGAGGGCATTGGTGGCCTCATCGAAAAAAATAAAACCGGGATCTTTATATACCGCCCTTGCTATCAGTATCCTCTGCTTCTGGCCCTGGCTCAGTCCGTGTCCCTCATTCCCGATCCTGGTATTGAATCCAAGCGGAAGACTCTCAATGAATTCACCTATGTTGGCAATATCAACTGCTTGCAGCAGCTTATGGCGATCTATATGTTCTGCTCCGGGTGCAATATTTTTTGCTATGGTATCTGAAAAGATATAGCCGTCCTGCATTACAACGCCGCAATTTTTCCGCCACCGGCTCAAGCTGTACAATTCAAGTCTCCGGCTGCCAATATTGATTTCCCCTTTTACTGCAGGATAAAAACCCAGCAAAAGTTTCAGGATGGTTGTCTTTCCACTTCCTGAGGTACCCACAAGTGCTGTTTGCCGGCCAGCGGGTATTGAAAAAGAGATATTATCAAGTACAAGTTCGGAATCAGGCCCTTCATACCTGAAGGAAAGATCTTTTATATGGATTTCTGAATCCGGGGGAATATCTTCCAGCTTGTCCTTTTCCATATCTTCTTCATCATTCCGGCCATGTATCTCTCCCAGTCTTTCAAGGCTTATCCTTGCATCCTGTGTTGTATTGAAAAAATTAATCAGTTGTTCCACCGGACTGTTGAGCTGTCCCAGGATATACTGTACGGCAAGCATCATTCCAAGGGTCATGGTACCGTCTATAACAGCTTTTGCTGCAATGATGGTAATCAATATGTTTTTTATCTCGTTTAAAACAAGGGCGCCTGATTGCTGGTACTGTCTGAGCGACAATGACTTGATTCCTATTCTGAATAATCCTGCCTGTATCGATTCCCACTCCCATCTTTTCTGTTGTTCACAGTTTTGCAGTTTTATTTCCTGCATACCCTGTATCAGCTGGATCAGATTGTTCTGATTGGCCGACATCCTGGCAAATCTTTTATGATCCAGCTCAGCCCGCCGTCTTAAAAATACATAGACCCAGAGGCCGTACAGTAAGCTGCCGATCAGGAAAACAACAAATATGACATAATGATAATAAAGCAATACCAGGCCGAATACCACCAGGTTAACAAGAGAAAACAGTATATTCAATGTTGTACCGGTGAGAAATGATTCTATCCTGCGATGATCACCAATCCTTTGCATCAAATCGCCGGTGAGCTTGGTATCAAAAAATTTCATCGGAAGGCGCATCAGCTTTGCCAGGAAATCGGAGATCAGTGAAATATTTATTCTGACGCCGATATGGAGCAGTATCCAGTTCCTGATAAAATCTACCGATGCCCTGCTTAATGTAAGAACAAGCTGAGCTATTAGAACAAGATATATAAAACTGATATTGCGGGTACCGATCCCGTGATCAACAATACTTTGTGCCAGGAAAGGAAAAGCAAGCTGCAGGAGGCTGCCAAGTAACAGTCCCAGAAAAAGCTGTATTACAAGTTTGCGATAAGGTGTCAGGTATGAGAAGAGAAAACTGAATTTGGTTTTATCGACAGCTTCATCCCGGACAGAATAAAACTCTGAGCCGGGTTGCAGGATCAGGGCTATGCCCTTTTTCTCATCGTTTTCGGAGGTAGAAGCCCAGAACCTGAGAAATTCATCACGACTGAACCGTACCTGTCCCCCCGCCGGGTCGGCTACATGAAAAACCTGCCGCTTCTTTTTGCCCGTAATTTTGTGCAGAACAACAAAATGATCCTGTTGCCAGTGGATTATTGCAGGCAGCGGTGCTTCATTGACAAGCTGGTCGATACCCAGCTTGACCCCGATCGTCCTGAACCCTATGCTTTCGGCAGCACGGGCAATTCCAAGCATGCTGACGCCTTCACGTGATATATGGCTTCGTTCACGCAAAGTATCCAGTTTGTAATGCTTGCCATAAAAAGAAGCCACCATGCGAAGACAGGTAGGGCCGCAATCCATGGCGTCAGGTTGTCTGTAGTATGGAAATGCCATCCAGGCAGGATGATTTTTGTTACATGAATTTAAATTTCATAATGGTTCCGGATTATTTTTCAGGAACGTACCTTTTAGCAGAAAAAGGAATATTTCCATCCGGTGTCCGGGCAATGCCTGTAAGCGTATCATTTTTTAGTTCGACAACAGTGGTAATGGTATATCCTTCGATATTTGAAACCAGTGTATACTTCTTTTCCTGCTCGCTTATCCTGGTTAAGGGGACTTCATAATTGTTCCGGAAAACAAGTTTTCCTGCGGGAGCCTTATCGTCATTAAGCTCAATGATCAGCATGCCCTGACTGTATTCCCAGGGTGCCTGGCTGGCAGTGAACGTCCATGATCCGAGAAGGGGATCTGCTCCTTTTGCATTGCCAGCCAAAATAAGGCCAAGAAACAGGATGAAGAAAGTTAAGGATAATTTTTTCATGGTTGAGGTTTTTTAGTTAATAATAGTTGAATTAAATTTAAGCTATCAATTTTAAATCAGGCTCCTTTTATGTGAAATAATATGTCTTTTTACCATATGCATCCCGATTATGATACAAGTTAAAGAAAGCAGAAACCTCCAGTGGCAGGCGCTGCAATATCAAATCAGGTGGTTTGATTAACTTTATTTTGATGACCCCGAACTAGTTTTCAGGTACAACCTTTGTGGCGTTAAACGGTAAATTCCCGTCTGGCAGCTGCACATAACCGGTCAGTACATCATCTTTTATCTCTACAATGGTGCTCAGTGTGTATTCCTGGATGATAATATTCAGCGTATACTTCTTATCTTTCTCGATTATGCTTGATAAGTCTACCTGCCCGCCGCCCTGAAAAAGCATTTTCCCCACAGGAGCTTTTTCTTTGTTAAGTTCGATTATTAACGTACCCCGGCTGTATTCCCAGGGGGCCTGATTAATAGTGAAGGTCCATGATCCGAGAAGGAGATCTGCTCCTTTTGCATTGCCAGCCAAAATAAGGGCAAGAAACAGGATGAAGAAAGTCAGGGATGATTTTTTCATGGTGTGGTTTCTTAAAAGGAATTAGTTTTGAAATACTTTTCAGGAACGAATATACTTTTAAAAATAAAGGGATCAGCCATATCAATTATAAATCATTTGCAATATAATGCAAAAAATTCATTAATACATAATAGAGTAACCTGTTCCAGAGTCATTTTTAGTTTAAACTCAAAATAATCCTCTTTGTGCACGGTCATGTCCTGGACTGTCCGGATGGCACGAGACGGATATTGTTTGCTCAATATTTTTTTCATCGGGCGGTTTACCATCGCGAAAAAAAGAGGCTGTGCCTTCCGGGTGCACTCAACCAGAAGGCGGTGGGATCTGGTTCCCTTTTTGAAGAAACAAAACAGTTTATGAGTCCAGCTTCAGCCACAGGTAGGTGAAATTAAGGGCCGATCCCATTGCCCGCTGCTCATTGGTTGAAGCACCGGCATGTCCTCCTTCGGTATTCTCATAATAATAAACCTGGTAGCCCAATTTTTTCATCATTGCCACCATTTTCCTTGCATGTCCGGGATGCACCCTGTCGTCCCTAGTTGATGTTGTAAAGAAAACAACCGGGTAATCACGGTTTTCCGTAAGGTTATGGTAAGGGGAATATTCCTTTATGAATGCCCACTCCTCCGGTATATCCGGATCGCCATATTCTCCCATCCAGCTGGCTCCGGCAAGCAGTTTGTTGTAGCGCTTCATATCCAGAAGGGGAACCTGGCATATGACGGCATTGTAAAGTTCAGGCCGCTGGGTGAATGCAACACCCACAAGCAGTCCCCCGTTACTTCCTCCCTGTATGCCGAGATGTTTTCCTGAAGTAATATTACTTGCAATCAGGTCTTCAGCCACTGCATGAAAATCATCATACACCCTTTGCCTGTTCTCCTTAAGACCGGCCTGATGCCATCCCGGACCAAATTCGCCTCCCCCGCGGATGTTGGCAAGTACATAAATTCCTCCTTTTTCAAGCCACAACCTTCCCATAACCGGGGAATATGAGGGAAGCATTGATATTTCAAATCCACCGTATGCATACAGAAGAGTGGGATTCTGACCATTATACTCCATGTCTTCCGGACCTACTACAAAATATGGTATCATGGTACCATCGGCAGACTTTGCCTCATGTTGTGTTACCTTCAGGCTGCCGGAATCAAAAAATGGAGGAAGGGACTGCAGAGGCTCGATAGTACTGTCCTCTGCATTTGAGAAATAAAGTGAGGACGGGGTCAGGAAATCCTGGTACCAGAAAAAATAATCGTTGGTAAAACTCGAAACCGAGCCGACATTTATTGATCCGTAAGCGGGTGCATTTACCCTGGTTCCTTTCCATGAACCATTTTCAAATTCATAGGTATACAGCTCACTGCTCACATTGGTCAGCATGTTGATTATCAGCCGGCTTTTGCTGGCTGAAACTGATCTTATACTTGACCTGTCGCCGGGTTCAACGACAAGGGTAGGATCGTGTCTTCCTTCCACCAGTGCATTGTAGGGTAAGCTTACAATCGAGCCCTGCCTGTAAAGCCGGTTGCCGATGTGCCAGTCAGATTTAAGATCCAGAACCAACTGGTTATTGAAAATACTCACCAGGTAGGCATCAGCCGGGATGTCAAGCCTTATTGCCGTGTTATTCTCATAGGCATAATATTCAGAGGTATAAAAGGTGATGCCTCTTCTGAATAATACATATTGCCTTTCCGGCCTGTTGATAACAAAACCCGAAGATGATACGTCGCTGGTCTTTCCCTCAAAAACGACCGGTGCATCAGAAAGAGGAGTTCCCCTTTCCCATAGCCTGACCTGCCTTGGATAACCTGAAGTGGTCATGCTTTCCTCGCCAAAATCGGTAGCGATAAGAAGGGCATTTTCATTGAGCCAGCTGGCACTTCCTTTTGCTTCCGGCATGTAAAAACCACTCTCAATAAATGATCCGGTGCTCATGTCAAATTCCCTTCTGATCACGGCATCGCCACCTCCCCTGGAAAGTGCCACCATAAATCGTCCGTAATCGGGGTACAGGCCTGTTGCCCCGCCAAAAACCCAGTTCGTTTCATCCTGTTCAGACAATTTATCAATATCAAGGATAATTTCCCATTGCGGATTGCCCGAAAGGTAACTTTCCTTTTGGGTCCTTCTCCAGATACCGCGGACATGGTCGGCATCCTGCCAGAAGTTGTATATATAATCGCCGGTTAATGACGGGGTGGCAATCCTGTCCCGGGAATTCAGTATTTCAAGACTTTTGGAATAAAATTCATCATAATGCGGGTTCTCTTTAAGAACATCAAAGGTTTTCCTGTTTTCAAGCTCAACCCATTCAATTGCTTTATCTCCATGCACATCTTCCAGCCAGATAAAAGGATCTTCATCATTTGTCCGGTTATTGTTTATCAAAGATGCCAGCATAATAAGTATTGTAATTGTAAATTGCATATTATTTGTTTTAGTTAGACCTTAATGAGTGCAAATTCTTTTAAACAGGCGATCCATTAACACTATGATCAGAATTTCCCGTGATCTGCCGTTAAGGGATCCATGATGCGTTGTTATAATATTTATAAGATCACCACCTGGAAGGGGTAGCTCACCAATATAGCTGTAAAGATAATGCATCATTAGAAATATTAACTCCTGATAATTACGGAACAGCCCCGCAGGTTATTGTTTTGCCGGATCTATTACAGGAAAAAAGGGTGGCATGTGCCACCCTTCGGAAAGATGATATGGAGTACCAGGCTGAGGCGGTACAAATCAGATCAGATCATGGTGGGGAATAAAGAGAACATGCGTTAACAGCAGCCGCCTTGCGTAATTGGTTCCGGAAGGCGGCTGCACGGTCGGCGGGAATTATCCGGCTTTTTTCCTTTGTTCTATCACATAATAGACAATCAGGCCCAGTCCCCCGAAAAGAAAGATCATGGAAAAATAGGCAACTTCAGTGGGGGCTCCCAGGTTTTCAAGAGCATAGCCGAACAAGAGGCCGATTGCAAGTCCGCACAGGAAAATTCCCCATTTGAGAGAAGGAGCAGTTTCGGGTTTGGTTGCAAATATGGATGCATCAGCACCTTTCTCAATAAGTTTCATTCTCTCTTTTTTCCTTATGTTCAGGTAAACCAGCATCACTATCGAGCCGAAGATTACCGCAAGAACAAAAACAGGTGTCAGGTCAAGCATAATAATTTTATTTTAATTTGAATTCACAGATATGACGCAATAAAACCCGGCCGGTTACAATTTTAATATATTTTTTTATCAGTGTACTATTTCCGCTGTTTCAGCAACATCGAAAGCAGGGATTTCGTTTATATTAAATCCCGCGAATCAGTCCCTGCAAAGCAGTGGGATAAATTTCTCAATTCTTTATTGTCCCGTCAGGAAAGGTTTTTCAAAAGTTAATGTAACTTGCCATCATAATCAGCGTCATACTCCTGAAGATGATTGATAAAATGAGCAATAAGGATGACGGTTATTATATAGGAGAAGTCCTGAACGGCAACACTTCTGCCTTTGCCATTCTGGTTGATAGACATAAGGATATGGCCTATAATTTGTCATATAAAATTGTACATAATTCTGAAGATGCTGAAGAAATTACCCAGGATGCCTTTGTAAAGGCATATCGTTCACTGGCCAGATTTAAGGGTGATGCCCGTTTTTCCACCTGGTTATATCGTATCGTATATAATAGCTCAATATCACATATAAGAAAAAAACAAAGAGAAATCCCGGTTGATAATAAAAGTGTTGACATGTTGAAGTATTCGGGATTGACAGATGAACAAGATCCGAAGGATGATGAATTGCTGGCTGTTGCCCTGAGGATGGCAGTAGATTCACTCCCTGTGCAGGAAAAGACCATGATAACATTGTATTATTACCAGAACACCAGTATTGAAGAAATTGCACAGATTATGTCACTTTCAGGATCCAATGTTAAAGTACGGCTTTTCAGGACCAGGAAAAAACTGTATGAACATATACGTTCCAGAATGAAAAGTGAAGTTTCAACCAATTTATAAAACCTGGCTCATATGCGAAAAAATAACATACATGAAGACGATCTGTTAAGGCCGTTGTTCAGTAAGATCGGGATGAAGAAGGCTCCGGATGATCTTGCCGGCAGAATTATGGAGCAGATACTGATTGATCCTGAAATCAAACCTTCACCAAAGTTCCATATGGAATGGTGGTGGCCCCTTACCGGGTTGATTGTTCTGGTTTCGCTCTATTTTACAGGGATCTTCAATTTTATCGGAACAATCTTCTCTCCCTACCTGTACGCCATCTTTGAAGTATTTGCGGGATATGCAGAACCGCTTGCAGATTTACTCCCTGCCAATATAATCATCTTACCCTCTTCGTCATTGCTGATCGTGATAATACCGGGTATTCTGTTCATCCTGATGATGGATCTGGTTTTCCGGCAAAGCCGTCTGGCAACACATGAATAAGAACTGCCCGGTATGCCTTATTATGAAGGGTGCTAGCCAGTCATACGGGATAAACATAAGGGGGATACCAGGCAGTTCAGGAAGATGATGTTATATAATACTCGCTATGTTTTGTTTTGAAATTTTACCAATCTGTTGCAATTTGGTTTTTATAAATGAAGACCTTTTAACCGGCAGGGTGAAATAAAAACAGGTTCCGGTTCCGGGAGCAGATTCCGGCCATATTTCCCCACCCATCAGTTCAACTAGGTTTTTAGAGATAGCAAGTCCCAATCCTGCTCCTTTTCTTGCCGATCCGTTACCTCCCGCTTTTGCCTCTGTCCTGAAAGGTTTGAAGATATCATCATTATTACCGGAATCCAGACCGCTGCCTGTATCCCTGACAAAGAAAGTGACCTTGTTGTTATTTTTATAATAGCCAATGTCAATAGATCCGTGATTTGTGAACTTTAAGGCATTATCAATAAGATTATTGAAGATCTGAATTAATCTTTTATCATCTGCAATAATGAAGAAATCATCACCTTCTCCCTTCTTTACATTAAGGCGCAGGTTTTTCTGTGAAATTCTTTTTGATTTGCTGCCGGTTGCACAAATTTCATCAAGGATGTCATTAATATAGCATTCATTTTCCAGAAGCTTTATGCTTCCGCATTGCAGCAGGGATGCATCAATAATATTATCAATTATAACAAGTAATTCGGTGCTGTGATTGTTTATATGTTCAATACAATCTATACGTTCCTCGACATCCATGTTTTCATCTGCAAGTAAATTGGCGAAACCAACAATGGCATTCATTGGTGTACGGATATCATGACTGATGTTGGATAAAATAACTGACTGCAGATTATGCATCGTGTGGCGCATGACATTCAATTCCCTTTCGAGCAGGGTGATTTTATGCGTCAGCCTATTTTTCTTTTCTTCGTTGCGCATGAGATAGTAATTTAAACCGGGAATAAACTAATTTGGCTTTAAAAGCTGCTTACAGGTTCTTCAACAACCGGCTGGCGTTATTGCTGTAATAACCGGCTGAATTTGCAATCGATGTAAAAAGCTTCCGGGCCAGTTCTTCTTCACCTGTTTTCAGGTAACATAATCCCAGATACCACTCGGCATGTTCAATAAAAAGATTGTCATCATGGCTGATTATTTCCGAAAATGACCGGCCTGCAACATTGAACCTTTCTGTTTCCATGTAGGATATTCCTGAATAAAACCTGGAGGTGATATTTTCTGCATCATTTGCCAGGACCGTTTCAAAGAGCAGAAGCGCAGATTCATAATGATGCTGTTCATACTTTTGCATGGCAGTGATCAGGATATCTGTCATCTGTGAGCTGCTGGACCTCACGTTCGTCAGACCATCATACGTTTCGTAATGCAGATCGAACAGCTTGTCGGCAGGAATTGTCCTGTGCTGATACATAAACAGGCCGGCACCAATAATAATAAGTGCAGCAAGTGAGGCAACAGCATTACGCATAACAGGATGAATTGATAATCTCTTGCGGGCTTTCACAGGCTTTTTGTTTTCTTTCCTTTCGAACAGATTGTTTATCTGGTCGCGGAATGCAAGGGTTTCCTCATTCAGAATGGCATCACCTATGGATTTTTGCATCTGAACTTCTTCAGCAAGAGAGTGATTAATTTCCATCTCTTGCTCGAACCAGTTTAACTCATCCTGTTTCATTTGTCGGTTCAGGTACCGGTCAATTAAACCTGAATAATCAATTTGATTGCTCATTATGGTTGTATTTTGAAATGATTAATAATAATCCTGGCAGTATATATGGTTTTAATTAATATTATCTTATCAACAGGCTTTTGATTCATCCGGTCAGGTGCCTGCTGTTTGCAGGCATCCGGAATAGTTATGGTTTCCGGAATATTCCGGACCTGTTTTATTTTGTAAAAGGCGAATCAGTTGTTATAAAACATTTTACGATTATGGTTTCATTTAGTTGGTACCTTCGCCTGATTTTTATCAACTATTTATCAACTATTGATCATTCAAGGTCATGCCGGCCCTGTTCGTTTTTTGTCATCACCACCATCAACCGGGTCGGCGATAAGAATATCTTCATCCATTCGGGCTGATCCGCCTCCGCTGCCACTGACCCGCGGAGTGTTCATCTGATAAATATGGAATATG
>SLGC01000462.1 GCA_007123885.1 Bacteroidales bacterium
GTAAGTCCCTGGAACGAGGGTGAAGGATGGGAGCCCATTGGCGAGGCATGGGCCGAAGGGTTTTACGGTGCCTTCGACGGCAACGGGCACATAATTGAAGGGCTGTATATTAGCAGACCCGGAAGTAATAACGTGGGACTTTTCGGATATGTGCAATCGGCAGAAATAATTGGAGTTAACATTGTGAATGCATCCGTTACCGGAAGTCAGAATGTCGGGATAATTGCCGGACACCTTGGCGATTATTCAAGTCTGACCGGATCATCCAGCGCCGGTGAGGTTAGCGGCCAGAGAAATGTTGGCGGACTGGCTGGGACTAATTACGGTAACTCGGTCATTAAAAATTGCCACAGTTCGGCAGGAGCCGTGGGCAGTGGCAATTATGTTGGCGGACTTGCCGGGAGCAGTATATATGGAAGTGCCATAAAAGAAAGCTTCAGCACTGGTTATGCTGTTGGCAATAATTATGTAGGGGGACTGGTGGGTAGTTCGGGAGAAACCTCGGCTATTGAAAACAGCTACTCCACAGCCGGCGCAGCCGGTTCCGGGCATGTAGGGGGACTGGCCGGCGAGTTTACCGGTACAATGATCCGGTACTCATACTCTACCGGTATACCCTCGGGAGAGTCCAACACGGGCGGACTTGTGGGAAGTTCCGGCGATCCCACTGACATCACAGCCAGTTACTGGAACACAGAGGCATCCGGACAGGAGTCAAGCGCCGGCGGCGAGGGCAGAACCACCTCAGAAATGATCTCTGAAACCACCTTCACCGGATGGGATTTTGCCGGCACCTGGAATATCGAAGAAGGCGAAACCTATCCCTGGCTCGAATGGCAGCAGGAGGCATCCGTCCATAATTACCCGGCAGACCTCTACTCACTGACCCTGGTGGCGGATCCGGAAAATGGTGGTACTGTTGAAGGCGGCGGCATATTCCCCGAAAGGGGACTTGTCCTGCTCCTTGCAACACCGGCAAGCAAATACAACTTTTTGGGATGGCAGGATGAAGGGGGCAATTTATTAAGCGAACAGTCAGACTTCGCATTCACAATGCCTTCTGAAAACGTTATCCTGACAGCAGTATTCTCACCAAGAACCATTTCAATAAATATCTTTCCTGAAGATGCGGGGACTGTAGATATCGATCCTGAAAAGGATGCCTACGAGAAATATGAGAATATTCATCTAACAGCAACTGCGAATGAGGGTTACGAATTTGCCGGGTGGACAGATGAAGATGGTAATGTGATAGGCGAATACCCGGATTATTATTATCACATGCTGGAGCAAAGTGTAACAATCACTGCAAGCTTTGCACTGGCCGACTATTCGATGACTATTAATGTTGATCCGGATGGATCAGGCACAGTAAGTGTAAATCCCGATCAGGAACATTATAATATGGGCAATGAAATTGTATTGTCAGCTTCACCCGGAGATGATTATGAATTTATAAAATGGACTGACCAGGATGGTAATGAGATAAGCACAGATGATGAATTCACATTTACAATGCCGGGCCGGGATGTTGTCCTTACTGCCTGGTTCGACCTTGTCAGCCATGTATGGGATCCGCAGCTGACAGGCATAATTGTTTCCCCGAATCCCGCAAGTGATATTTTAATGGTAGTAGCTAAAGAATTGATAAACCGTATATCGTTAATTGATATGAGCGGGCAGGTGATGATGCATAAAGATGTGAACGGATTCAAGGCTGAAATACAGGTCGGGAACATTCCTTCAGGAGTTTACTTTGTGCAGATTGAAACAACTGACAAAACGGTAACCATGAGAGTTGTTGTTTCAAGGTAGATACTGAACAGCACACCCTTTTCGGGGGAACAAGGATTGAATTACACCACGGGAAAGTTCGCTCAGGAATAGATTTCATTACACCCCAACGAAGGTTCTCGCGGGGAACTACTTATTGAAAGTATTGATATAATGCAGAACATTTTTTTCAATATCTTTCTTGATATCTTCCCATTTCAATCCGGGGTCTTTAATTAATTCAGGCCAGTCTGCCAGATCCACATCATCAAAAAATATAAGGCTTTTCAGAACATGCGATGCCTGGGGTTGATTATATTTACCCATATAAAAATCAATCATTTCAGAGATCTCATATTTTTTAAAAGCATACCAGATATCTATAAAATCTTTTGATCTTTGTCCGCTAATTGAAATAGCATTAAGTTTCATGGCGAGGATATCATTTTCGTGCAGCAATTTCATCCCTTCCAGGACGACGGGGCTACCAATATTTGGATAACGATGAGCGATGAAATCAACTTTGATATTATTAATACTACCCTTTAGCGTATTGGGAGCCGTTAGAAAAAGATCAAAAATGAAATCCTGTTGAATTTCCTCCAATAAATGAGCAGCATCAAAACTGGAATCACAAAATAAATCAATATCAATACTTTTTCGGTGACCCCAATACAGAGCCAGAGCAGTACCACCAGCCAGACGAAAATATTTCAAATATTCTTTTTGCTGAAGTGATTTTATTAATCCCAGGATTTCGGCTGTAACTGCATTCGGGAATAACATTTAAATGATTTTTTAGGTATATCGAAAACCTTTGAAACAAAATTGAAAGTTTTCCGGTCCATGTAATTTAAGCCGGTCAATACTTTTTTCACCTCATCCTCTCCGTAATAATCGATAACCAGCATCATTTCCTTTATTGAGCCCAATGAAAAAACCCGCTCAATTATCAAACGCTTGGCAGAATCAACATCGAGCTTTTCAATATTGACATCCCAGAAATATTCCTTTTTAAAATCCCTGTATATATTGAGTCCGGCGGCCATAGTCAGTTTCATTAAATTTTATCTTCTTAAACAAAGATAACTATTAGTTTTATCATCTCTTTTATCCGGGCCAACAATTCGGAAAATCCGTATACCATCTGCCATTCAATCCTTTTCATCTTACGATCGACAACTGGAAATAACCTGATAAAAGAAGAGTATCCAGGTTTATAAAGCTGTAATTAACTCTTATTTTCAATATCTTTACATAATTTGAATATGAATCCCCATCAGACTTAGTCAGACAAAAAGAGATGAATAAACCAAGGGGATACATCCGGATGCAATGACAACATAACTGAAATGCGAAATATATATGCGTGTTTTACAGCTTTACAACCTAAGTTTGTTCGGATGAAAAGCGGGAGAACCTTAAACAAATACCCTCGCTATGAACCATAAAGAAACAAGGTGGAAACAGCGTTATAACAACCTTGTCAAGGCCTACCGGCAACTTGAACAGGCAAATGACCAGTTTTCAAAACTGTCGGATCTGGAAAAGGAGGGGATGATCCAAAGATTTGAATATACCTTTGAATTATCATGGAAAACCCTGAAAGATTACCTTGAAAGCCGGGGAGTGCTTGTTCAATTCCCACGGGATGTTATCAAGGAAGCATTTTCTTCAGGCATAATCCATGACGGTCAATTATGGATGGATATGCTCGATAACCGGAACCTGATGGCCCATACCTACCAGGAAGAAATATTTCAGGAAGTTGTCCAGAATGTTCATACCGGATATTTTCCCGCCATAACCCGGTTAGTCGATTATCTGGAAAAGGAATTATGATCAATGGCCTCACAAAAAGGCAGAACGCGGCAATCATTGATGAAGCCAGGCGGTTTGAAAAATTGACCAGGCTTGTTGTATTCGGATCCAGGGCAATGGGGAACCACAGGCATGGATCAGATATTGATCTCGCCGTCTGGGGGCTGGAACCGTCGGAAGTCCGCGAGCTGAGTATCCGCCTGAATGAGTACCTGAGCCTGCCTCATAGATTTGATGTTGTAAGGTTCGAGTCTGTAGATGACCCTGAACTAAAACAGCATATAATTGAATTTGGAAAACTTGTTTATCCCCTTGAGGAAACAGCCGAATGATCACCTGCCCTTCCGTGAGAAAAACAAGTGGTTATAAATAGAATACACGGGTAATAGTGAAGCCAAAAAAGATATCTCCATCCTGCCATCTGCCCCGGGTGTTGACAAGATAGGCCTTATCAGCTATTCCCTGGGTATTGGAAAAGAAAAGCTGGAAAACATGGCCTCCGGTTTCGATGTCAAAACCAATTGAAAACGGATTTGTATTATTAAAACCCTCATCTATGATCTCTGGAATATACTCCAGGTTCAGGTGAGTCATCGGGGTAAGTCTGAGGATATAGATGCGATTCCATGAATTTTTCGTTGAAATGTCTTTGCATAAGAGCCCTCGAAAACTGAAAATCTTCGATCCGCATTCGGATATTGATCTCACCGGTAGCACCGTCAAGAACCACCTGCACCCTGTTATTAACGGCTTCAATATCTTCAAGAGGTGCAGAAGAATAAAAAGAAGCCATCCCTTCGCGGGCAATGTAGGTCTGGTTTAAACCGGGTAAAATCAATATCCACAGGGATACTAATATTATCAGCAATCCAAACTGTGTTTATTAATAAGGCCCCGGGGAAAGCCGGTCTCCAAGCGGACAATCAGGAAGTGTTTTATTTTGATGAAATAAAATATTGAAGGCTGGGGCTGCATTACATCACCTTTTCCCTTTCGGGTCTGAGCCCCCGCACCCACTGGTTCACAATGAACTCGTTCTTCGCAGCCCATTCCTTCACTCCATCAAGCGGATCCCTGGCAAGAAAGACCTCATAAAGCAGCTCATTTATCTGTTTCTCCGACAAAACCATTCTTTCGAAAAATGTTGCTGCCCTGGGATGATCTTCCTTGAACCCTTTGCGGGCAATGGTATGTATCCTTTCTTCATCCGGGAATATCCCGAGCGGATCATCAAGATATCTAAGTTCATATCTGAAAAAGAGCCAGTGAGGTTCCCATCCGGTAAATACAACATCTTCCCTTCTCTTGAGAGCCTCTTCTACACGTTCTGACATTCCCGCGTCGGTAAGTGACACAAGCTCATTTTCAAGAGTGTATTCATTAAGGGCCCTGGTCGCATTTTGCATTATACCGGCAGTAGTATCAATCCCGATTACCGGATTATCATATAATTCCCTTATCTCACCGATCGACTTAATATCCGACCACGCCGGCACCACAAGTCCGGTCCTTGCCTCCCTGTAATTTGGTCCCAGGTCTTCAAGATGTTCTCCATATTCTTCAAAATACTGGCTATGAGTAAAAGGAAGCCAGGCATCAGCAAATATATCGGCCTCACCCTCAGCGATCTCCCTGAAGACTGTATCGACTCCTGCAAGTTTTGTTACCACCTCATATTCCAGCCTCTCCTCAAGAAGCATGGCTGCAAGGTAGGTCAGTGCTACACTCTCTGTCCAGTCCGTATAATTTATCATGATCCGGGCATCGGTCTCCGGCTCTCTTACCGGGGTCCGGCATGATGGAAGCAAAACCGGTGCAAAAACCACAAGAATTAGAAATCTCCACATTGTTAATGATTTTTAATTACCACTGATGCATTAAAATTATATTCATTAAAAATTTCTAATTAAAATAACTATATTACTAGAGGTCAATTAATTAAATTAATTATGCTTGTCATGAAGCAATATTAAAATTCAAATCAAAAAAACATAAAATTCACTAAGAGTCAATAAAATCAATGCGTCCAGTCAATTTTGCAAAAGTTAATGCATCACCAGTAATTTTTAATCAAAAATTGCCTTCAGTATTCCTGCAGATTGTTTGGGATCCTTCACCACCATCACAGGTATATTTTGATCACTTCCTACAAGCTTTTCGGAAGTCTTGTCCAGTATCAGTCCCCCCAGGGATGATTTGATCCTTGTACCGGTCAGGATAAGATCGAATCCGTTCCTTCTGGCATGATCACACAAGAGTTGTGATTCATCAATCTGGGTTTCGAGAGAATATGTAACCGGCGGCGGTTCCTTTATCTTCATCTTTTTGATAAATTTGGAATATTCCTCTGCTACCAACTCTGCCAGTTGAGCATTCATCTTTTTGATATTCTCAGGGGTCTGCCTGGGATAATAGTACAGGGGTAACTTATACACATGGTGAAACTCAATCATGGCGCCGGTATACCCGGCAATTTCACGAGCCATATCCAGAGTTGATGCCGACATGCTTGAAAAATCCATCCTGACAAGTATTTTGTTAATCTCCTCCCTGCTTGTCTCACTTATCACAAGCACCGAGGAGGGTACCAGTCCCACAATCCGCCTTGCCACGCTGCCTTCTCCGTGGTATCCGATCTTTTTACCAAGGATGGTAATGTCAACCTTGTTTTTCCTGATGTATTGAAGTAACTTTTCCGCCGTAAGGCCAGTTTCTATAATGAGGCTTATCCTGGTATCACCATTTTCGGATATCCCATTTCTGATTTTTTCATACAGCTCTTCCCTCACCATATCTTTAAGATCTCCTTCCGTTCCATCGAACGATCCGGCAAACTCATCGGGTAAACTGTAGACCTCCATTACATGAATAAATACCATGGTCTCCGGCTTGAATGTCCTGATGATATAATTTGAATAGTTGATCAGGAAATCGTCCATTTCCGACAGATCAAGACATACAAGAATATTTTTAATCCGTCTCATTTTCTATCTTTTTAAACATGGTTTTTCAAAATCTCTTCCGGCATATATGTGATCCTCCTGGTGTGTCTCATTGCTTTTTCTGCTCTCTCTTTGCCAGCATACTCCTTATCCTCTCCTGGTAAGATCTCATCTCTTTTTCTGTCTCATACCGGTCCATCCTGTTACGTTCCTCCCGCATTCCTTTCACCAGGCTGTATGCCATAATTATAAGGACCATGGCAAAAGGGAGTCCCGTTATAATTGAGGCTGTCTGCAGCGCCGCGAGTCCCCCGCCAATCAGCAGAACTGCAGCCACGGTACCCTCGGTAACCGCCCAGAAGATCCTTTGGGGCACCGGCGCGTCGAGCTTGCCGCCTGCAGTAAGGCTGTCAATCACAAGAGACCCTGAA
>SLGC01000044.1 GCA_007123885.1 Bacteroidales bacterium
AAAGTCCGGTTGAACTGATTTTTTACTGAGAAAATAAAAAAAGGAACCTCTTTAAGAGAGTTCCTTTTAATGAACAGGTATAAACGGTTCCGTGATCAAAAATCTCCGTTATAGTTGAATTTCCCGGAAGCAACTTCCCTGACAGAATCCATGTTCATGAAAGCACCTGTGCCGCCGGCCGCTGTTGTAGATATTGCACCTATCAGGTTGGCATACTTCTGGCATTCTTCAGCCGGCAAACCTTTTACGAATTTATGAATGAATCCTGCATTGAAGCTGTCACCGGCCCCGATGGCATCCACCACTTCTGTATTTAAAAAAGGTTCGCAGTGGAGGATTTTGTTTCCATCGAAAAGATAAGAACCGTTGTTTCCATCCTTAATCACAATAATATTCGATTTGTCTTTTAATTCAAAAAGACTTTTTTCCCAGTCATCCGAGCCGGTAAGGGCCATAAACTCCTTTTTGTTGGGTAAAAAGACATCTACATAAGGAAGTATGCCCCGGAGGTCCAGATCCCATTTTTCATCAGGGTCCCATTGAGTATCAAAGGATACTGTCAGGCCTGATTCTTTTGCTGTTTTAAAAAGGCGGGGTACATCGGGCGCGATACCAGGTTGCAGGAAATAGGATGAAAAATGGAGGTGCTTTGCGGTTTTTAAAGCTGCGGTATCAATACGGTCAAAAGAGAAGGTTTTCATGGCTCCCTGGTAGGTTACCATGGCGCGATCCTCCCCATAATTCAAGACTACGGTAAGGCCTGTGCCATTTTCAGGATCAATGTAGATAAGGGAGGTGTCCACATTATTTGCCTTTAGACATTCGATGCTGAATGAACCGAAATCATCCTTGCCCACACTTCCCATAAAAGCCACCCCGGTTCCTATTGCACTTAAATTACTTGCAAAAATAGCCGATGAGCTTCCCAGCACAAGGTTCATTTTATCAGCAAGGATTTCTTTTCCTATTACAGGAAAATCCTTTATTTCATTTAAAAGCAGGTCTGCATTTAATTCTCCTATTACAATAACTTCATGATTCATTTCAGGAATATTTTGAGTTAAGATTATAAAAAATAAAAACCATTGTTAAAGCGAAACGGTTACTCCTGTCCGTCAAAATTTTGTAACTTTTTTACGAAATTTTGACTCTTGTTTTTACAGGAGAAATATAAACATTCTTTTTGTAAAAATAATCCGGAGAGCATAATCTCCGGATTATTGGTAAAGCACCAACCTGAACCTGAATTAAGCCCAATCTGTTGAAAATATTCTTATTTAATATTCAAAAATCCTGTCCACTGCATAAGGAAAATCATCATCTATTGCAAATGCCTTATCATACTTGAACTTCACCCACTGCCCCCTTGTAAAATCGGGGAAATCAACAGGCATACCGCCTTTTGAAATGGACATTTCGGAAAGATGGGAGATTGCACTCCATGAGGCGGCATCATAAACATCCAGGGTTGATTTTTTCCGGTTTTTGACAAGGTCGATAAATTCATAGAGCAGTATGTAATCAGTACCATGGTGCCCGGAACCTTCAGCCCTTTCTTCCATCTCACGCCAGTACTTGTGGTCATATTTCTGCACCCATGGATCTTCATCTTCATAACGGTTTCCTGGAGAAACATTTTCAATGTAGATCGATTTCCAGTCCCCGTACCATAAACCCTTGGTTCCCTGCACGATATAATCATCGTCCTTCGGCCTTGGATTATTGGTGTCATGTGTTACTATAACTGTTTCGCCATTTGCACAATTAATAGTTGACGTTACGATGTCACCGCAATTCCATTGTGTTTTCGACAGTGGATGATTCTCTCCACCGTGGTCTTTCACAAATTTTTCCAGTCCCCTGGCTTTTGAAGCAAAGGCTGAAAGGGATAAAAACTGGTTTCCGTTATTTATATCAAGTAATTTCGCAATGGGACCTATACTGTGTGTGGGATAAAGATCGCCATTCCTCCTGATGGAATGAAGGCCGCGCCATTTTGCTTCTGCATACGCATCTTTCCCGAATTTAAGAGGACGTCCGGGCCTGTAGTTATATTCCTCCCCATCATTGAATTTCACTCCTCTCAAATCGTGCAGGTATGCGCACCTGCAATGAAGCAGTTCGCCAAAAACATCCTGCCTGACCATATTGAGCAGCGCCATCAGGTTGCGCCTGAAATTCCTGTTTTCAAGGAAAAACAGTTCGGTCCCTGTAGCCTCGTGAGTATTGACCAGGTCCCAGCACTCATCGAGTGTTACACAGGCAGGGACCTCCAATCCGGTGTATGCACCCGCTTTCATTGCTGCCACAGCCATTCTTCCGTGCCATTCCCAGGGTGTGGATATGATAACGGCATCAAGGTTCTCTTTTTCCAGCATATCAAGATATGCAAAATCGCTTCCTGTATAAATAGTCGGTGCAGGCCTGTCTCTGCCTGTTATCATTTCACTTGCCGATGCAAGCGAATTTTCATTAATATCACATATTGCCACTATATCTGCAGAACCAACATTCATGCTGTTACGCACATGTGAACTTCCGCGGTTTCCAACACCAATAAATCCCAGCCTGATATTGTTCATCGTTGAACGCTGTCTTCTTTGCCTGGCCTGCGTTTCCTCGCCGCTGCCTGCCATTGCGCCAGATGACAGGGTTGCTGTCCCTACTCCTGCAAGTGTAGCTTTTTTTACAAAATCTCTTCTATCTATTTTCATAATATTGATGATTTTCTTGGAAATAAAAAAATATATTAAGATAATCTCAAAACTAAATAAAAAAAAACATTAATCCAAATATAGAATAATGGTGCTTGTCTGTTCCTGTTATTTAAAGTTTTTATGAAATAGAACCTGTCAGATTAACAATAGATAGACAATACTAAAAAATTAACTGACATGGGCCGGTGCAGCGGCTCATGTCAGTTAATTTGATAAGGTAAAGACGTATATCATCCAGGATCCCTGCCGCTTGTGTGCCGCCCGGTGTTTTTCTTATTGAGTGAAGGCATAATTCAACTTAACAAAGAAGGAGTTGGCGGGGAAAATATTCCTGATATTATTGACTTGCTGATGAAAATCATTCCCGTATGGTGAAGCCCCCCAGGGTGCAAGCGGGTTGAGTTCAGTCCTTTCCCTGCGCCCCTGGGTCCAGATCAGGTAAAGAGTTGAGCCTGCCTGGTATTCCCATCTCAATACCATATTCATATGCATACTGCTTAAGGAAAATTCATTTCTTTTGGGGTATTCATCAAATGATACCAGTTTATCACGGTTCTGCTGGATCTGGAAATTCTGGTACCTGCCCCTGGCAAAAAAGAGCTGGTTATATAGCTGAAGGGAAATCCTGTTGGTTATGCCAAATGATCCTCGTAATGTGAAATCTACCGATCTCGTATCCCTCTGCCCGAATACAGAGACATAATAGACATCATTAAATAACGGGTCCATTTCATCTGTTATGGATGTAAGCCGGCCCCGGTCGTCAAACCTCACAAAGTCTTCAATATCATTGGGATCAGCCGGGGGTGAAGTACCGCCTATCAGCCACCCCTCTGATGATCTTAGTAAGGATTCATTGGCAGCCCATGCCATTTCGCCATCACCGGCATTCAAATCAAGGTATCCGGAAAATGAAAATCTTCCGCTCAGATCAAGCCGCCCGGTAACCTTGTATCCATAATTCCTTGCCCCATCCTTTATCACTGAATATGACCCTTCATGACCTATGCTCCAGTTTTTTCGTTCATCCGAAGTATATTCCCCGGCAAGGTCAATCCTGTATGGGCGTGCCCAGACATCAAGACCACGGGTTTCAAACTGGTCATATCCGCCAAACATATCTGAAAACCGCACCCTTGTTGTTATGGTACGGAAGTTCCTTGTTACCCATTCTGAAGCAAGCTGGTTGATATCACCGATGTTCAGCCAGTCGGCGTAAGAAAAGCGCTGGTTATGGTAATAGGTAATATTAGCTCTTTGAAATGGTCCGAAGCTTTGTCCGTTGTTTATATTGTAGGTGAGGTTTGCCCAGGAATTGCGGAAATCCCTCTCAAATGTTGTCCATCCAATATCATTTGGATTATATTGATCGGAAAATACAAGAAGGGTAAGATGGCCATGGATCAGTCCCTGGCGCTTCCTGAAGACCAGTCCTGCCATGAATCCTTTTTCGTCCTTTAGATCTTCCAGCTGCGGTGTCCGTCTGGCAAGGGCAGCAATACCCTCAAATCCATAAGTATTATCACGGTTTCGCAGATCCCAGTTCACACCACCGGTAAAACTTCTCCAGCCCCCATGTTGTGCGGGGCTTTGATATGAGGTTAAAATAGCTCCGGTTGATGAATAGCTGCCGATCTGCTGGCTCAAGCGGCCTATGCCGTAATTTGTAGTATGCTCGAGATTGCTGCCTTCAGAAGCTCCCAAAAAACCGAATGACAATCCCCGGTCCGTTCGTCCCGATACTTTTGCCGCGCCGAGGATAGGATTGTTAAAACCTATCCTCCTTGAATGGAATAACTGACTTCGTCCGATACCGAACCGGAATATATCGGCGCCTTCCATGAAGAAAGGCCTGTTTTCTGTCAGCCTGGTTTCAAATGCTGTCAGGTTCAGTACTGCAGGATCTGCCTCGACCTGCCCGAAATCAGGATTTATGGTAGCATCGAGCATTATATTCGATCCCAGTCCAAGCTTAACATCACCTCCCAGGTCAAAAGCACTGTTATATGAAGTTTGACCGGGACGGGAGAGGCTTTCCGAGGTATTGACCCCGGTCAGGATGTAGGGCTGGATCTGGATCCTGTTCCTGTGATTAATTTTCCTGATATCTGTCAGATGGCCAAAATGTGCGACAAAATTGGATCTTTCCACTGTAGATATAAGCGGCCATTCTGAAATTTCTCCTGTTCTGACAGATCGCCGGGTAAAATGGATTCCCCAGGTCTGATCATCATCGGAAGAAAATCTTAGCATGCTGTAAGGAATGGAGATCTCGGCAATCCATCCATGGTCATCCAGCCTGACGGCAGAATGCCAGATCGCATTCCATGATAAATCGATCCCTGTAATAATATTCCCGCTAGATCTTAAATTATCTTTCAGATGACCATCGAGCTGAACCCCTGCGGCATTGACTCCAAAGGTAAAAGCAGTACGACGGTCAAAATAGGAATCGATTGATACCAGGAACCAGTCGGCATTATTATAAATATCCCTGCGGCCAAGGGTATTTTCCACAGACTCCGGTTCATCATAAAGAATGGCTCCTATATAAAGATTCGATTCGCCAAAAATGACACGCACCTCGGTAGGTTTTTCAGATGGTCTTCCCTCAACAGGTTCCAATTGGGTGAAATCTTTAATGACCAGTGCATTTTGCCATGCCGTTTCATCCAGGCTGCCGTCAATAACTATAGCATCGTCGGTAAATTTTGCTCTGACCGAAGGATTACTTTGACCCGGTAACCCGGGAACGCTTATCAACCAAAACAGTAATAAAAAGATTATATGATGTACAGGAGAAATCATTTTTTGAATTAATCAATAGTTTGTTACTGCCAAAACCGGGTCTTGGTGCCGTGTTGGCAAAAAGCTTTGAATAAAAAAGTAACGCCCCGTAATGTGATAAGGATCAAAACCGGTTCAGGATTTACCTTATGCACTTCAAAAAAACCATACCCGGCAGCGGTATGGTTTTTTTCTTTTAAACATTTAACCTTACCGGTGAGTTTAAACCGGATACAACATGTTGCTCAGGTCAGTTTTTATTTCCACTAATCAACTCCGTTGAACTTGCTGAAAATTTTGAGGGCATTCTTGTTGTAAATCTTTTCAAGCACCTCATCGGGCAGATATAGTCCGTATATCATCCATCTTCCCTGTTGCTTGTGAGCAGGGGTGGGATCGAAATATTCATCATCGGTTTCGAGAAAACGGTAGTAAACCCTGTATGCTTCAGCATCTGGTGGAGTATCGGTACCGAAAAGGATCCTGTCCTGGTATTGGATCATGAATCTTCTTGCTGTATAAGGCTGGCGGCCCAACTCGCTTATACGGGCATTGATATCAATATAGAAGTTCGGATATTTGTCAAGCCACATTGCCACCCTGCCGAGTTCCTCAGGTAAATTGCCAACATGTGCTCCGATGAAGATAGTATTGGGATGGCGGGCCATCACCCTGTTTCTCTGTTCAAGTATTTCATCCTTTGAGGGAAATTCGGGTCCGTAAAATGACCAGTTGGGATGCTCATGCAGTTCATCATAGCGTTCGTTGTACCTGTCAATCGGGCCCGCATGGAATGCCTTGGGGTCTGTAACATGGATCATAACCGGTATTCCCAGTTCACCAGCTTTTGCCCATATCGGATCTACCCTGGGATCGTCAACAGGTACAACCTCTCCGGTATTATCCTTTAAGGTTAATCCGAGATTCTTGAATATCTTAAGACCTCTTGCACCCAGTCTTACTGCATCTTCAAGTTTGGCCGCTTCCGTTTCTCCGAAATTCGGCTCATTGATCCTGCTGAAATCGGGTGAGAAAAATATCATAAATCTGTCTTCAGATACACTGTGGGAAACACGAAGATGCTCCTTGTAAAAGTCATTCCTTGAATGACCGTCGAGGCCGACACATATCCACACACCTGCCTCATCCATTTGCTGCAGGTAGTGTTCAGCATTATCAAGATTCCTGAGGTGATTGTGAATGTCTATCACGGGGAACCTTGGCTTCATCACTTTTGTCTCCTTGACAACAAGCATGCTTTTGGGTTCCCAGTCAACCAGCCTTAATTCTCCCAAAGGCTGGGCTATCATAGCTGTCGTTGCAAACAGGAATGATAATAAAAACATAATTCGAACCGGTGATAACTTTTTCATATTTTATTGAATTTAGTTTAACTTAAAAACCTGTATCTTTA
>SLGC01000042.1 GCA_007123885.1 Bacteroidales bacterium
AAAAAACTTGTAGGTTTGTAACCTTTCTTTAACTGATTTTTATTAAAGAATTTTCATTTTAATTTATTTAATGACTTTAATATGAGGAATGCATCGTTGATTATGAATGCTGTACTCGGCGCTGCGGTCGCCGTACTTTATATTTTATATTTTACAGCACCGGGAATACCCGAACAGCTTCAGGCTGAGTATCAGGAAAGAGGTGAATATATACCAACTTCAACGAATATTGTCTATGTAAACTTTGATACATTGCTTAATAGTTATGACATGTTTTTTGATTTGCAGAAACAGTTTCTTGAAAAACAACAACAACTTGAAACAGAACTATCCCGGAGTTCCCGTGCTTACGAACGTCAGGTTGGAGATTTTCAGGATAAAATGCAGAAAGGTCTTGTAACGCGTTCACAGGCACAGCAACTCGAACTTGAATTAATGCAGTTGCAGCAGGACCTTATGGAACAACGTGATCAATTCACCCAGGAACTGATGGAGGATGAGCAGGTTATGAACAGGCGGCTCCAGCATAGTATTTATGATTTCCTGGAAGAGTTCAATTCCAATCATAATTACCAGTATATTTTAAGTCATTCTTTCGGTGGGCCTTTTCTCTATACAAGCAAAGACCTGAATATAACCCGGGATGTGATCGAGGGACTTAACAAGAAATACCAGGCAACTCGCGGGAGATAATCTTAATGGATATTTAATGGGTTTTGCCTCCGAATATCTTGGCAAACACAGTTTTTACAAACCTTTTATCATGGATGCGCCCCAAAGTGGTGTATCCATGATTGTGGTTATTCCCTGTTTTAACGAGACCGGGATCATTGATTCGCTGGTATCACTGTTCAAAGCCCATCGTCCTTCATTTCCCCTGGAACTGATAGTGGTTGTTAACTCTCCCGAAGGATCTTGCAGCACTATTACTGAACAAAACAAAAAAACGGTTGTACAGGTGCAGCAATGGAGTGCAGTCCATTACGATCCCGGATTCAGAGTTCATGTTATAGATGTGCCACCTTTCCCGGCTAAACATGCAGGCGCAGGATTTGCCCGAAAGACAGGTATGGACGAGGCAGTTCACAGGTTTAACCTGTTGAATAACAAGCAGGGCATAATTGTATCCTTCGATTCAGATTCCTTATGTGACAGCAACTATTTTACAGAACTGGAAAAATGTTTTTCCAGACCTGGAATAAGGGGATGCACAATTTATTTTGAACATCTTTTTGGTGATGACAATTCTTCTCAAACCGGGAATCCGGCTATTGCCGAATATGAACTATTCCTGCGATATTACGTCCAGGCAATGAGATGGGCCGGCTTTCCCTATGCATTCCATACAATTGGAAGTTGTTTCGCGGTAAATTCCGGGACTTATGCAGCACAGGGAGGGATGAACAGAAAAACTGCCGGAGAAGATTTCTATTTTTTACATAAAATTTTTCCCCTGGGAGGGGTTACCGAACTGAATACCACCCGTGTAATTCCTTCTTCACGGATATCCGACAGGGTGCCATTTGGTACTGGGGCAACAATGAAAAGACTGGCTGGTAAAAAACAGCGGGAACTGTACACATACCCGCTGGTTTCTTTTAGGGACTTATCGGAGCTTTTTTCCCGCATGCCTGAATTTTTTAAATGTGACAAAAAAGGAATGACCAAAATTATCGGCCAGCTTCCCTGCACTCTGGAAAGCTATCTGCGGAAGAATGATTTTGTAAAAGCTGCAGAACAGATGAATAAACATTCTACCGGCTTACATACTTTCAGGAAGAGATTCTATGTGTGGTTCAATGCGTTGAGATTATTGCAGTTTTTAAATTTTGCCAGGTATAATTACAATGACCTGCCTGTATCACAAGCAGCTTCTTCCTTGCTCGAAAAAATCGATATTCCGGTTCTTCCGGGAAACTCCGGTCTCCTGCAGTCCTACAGGGAAATGCAAAGGCAAACTGTGTGGGATATTTGATGTTATTTATAGCCTAATCCGGGAATTCTATAATAAAAATGTCTTCATTCTCCCTTTTCATAAAATATTGTTCCCTTGCATATTTCTCAAGATTCTCATTATCAGTCTTCAGTTCTTTCAGCCGGGTTGAGTCCTGTCTTATCCTTTCTATGAAATAGTTCTTGTCTCTTTCAAGCTGACGGATGTTGCGTTGTGTTACAAACCTGTCAATCAGATTGTTCTGGTCGAAAAACAATATCCACACAAAAAAAACCATCAGTGCGAGGATGTATTTGTTTTTAAGGTGCCGGAATATTTTTTTCAAGGTATGCATCTTGTCTTAACTTGTCCCTTTACTGTGGCTTATGCAAAGATAGAACAAATATATCCTGTAAGATATAAAAAGGCAGTAATAGTTATCAACAACCACTAACCTGGCAGTTAATCATTTCCCTGATGAGGATAACGGTAATCCTCCGCCGGCAAAAATGATTCCTTTATGGTCCGCGGTGATACCCAACGGTAAAGGATCAAAACAGAGCCTGCCTTGTCATTGGTACCTGAGGCCCGGGATCCTCCAAAGGGCTGCTGCCCCACAACCGAACCGGTAGGCTTGTCGTTTATATAAAAATTTCCCGCCGCATTTACCAGCCTCCCGGCAGCTCTGTTTATGGCACTTCTGTCCCGGGCAAATACTGCCCCTGTCAGACCGTAGACCGATGTGCGATCAATAAGATCAAGGATCTCTTCATATTTATCGTCTTCAAACACGTATACCGAAAGCACAGGTCCGAATAACTCATGGATCATTGTAAAATAACATGGATCGCCGGTCCTGATCACCGTAGGCTCAATGAAGAACCCTGCCGACTTGTCATAGTTTCCTCCTGTTATTATCTCTATCCGGTCATCTTTTTTCACTTTTTCTATAACTGCGGCCAGTTTGTCAAATGCAGTTTCATCTATGACTGCTGTTATGAAATTGGTGAGATCCTCGGGGCCTCCTGTTTTAAAAGTACTGATCTGCCCGACCATATGATCTCTCACCTCTTCCCATACAGAAGCGGATATATAGGCACGTGATGCGGCGGAGCATTTCTGTCCCTGGTATTCAAATGCTCCTCTTGAAAGTGCAGTTGCTACCTGTGGAGGTTGTGCGGAAGAATGGGCAAGAATAAAATCTTTTCCACCGGTTTCACCTACAATACGCGGATAAGAACGATATAAATGAAGATTTCCGGCGATTGTTTTCCATATATCCCTGAACACCCCCGTTGAACCTGTAAAATGAATGCCGGCAAAATCCCTGTGGGAAAAAATTACATCACCTGCCACAGGACCACTGACATAAACAAGGTTTATCACTCCTTCCGGAAGGCCCGCTTCCATAAGTATCTCCATTATTATCCTGGCCGAATAGATCTGGGTATTTGCAGGTTTCCAGACAACAACATTTCCCATCATTGCCGGTGCCGTTGGCAGGTTTCCTGCTATGGCAGTAAAGTTGAAGGGGCTGAGGGCAAATACGAAACCTTCCAGCGGCCTTTGCTCAATCCGGTTCCATGCTTCGGGAGTGGACTTTGGCTGATGCATGAATATCTCTGTCATATATTGAACATTGTACCGGAGAAAGTCAGCAAGTTCACATACCGCATCTATCTCAGCCTGGTAGACCGTTTTTGACTGGCCAAGCATTGTTGCAGCATTGATCCTGCTTCTGTACGGTCCGGTAATAAGTGCGGCTGCCTTTAGAAATATTGCCGCCCTTTCCCGCCATGACATGGCTGCCCACTTTACTCTTGCATCAAGGGCCGCGTCTATGGCCATCGTAACATGCCGGGCATCTCCCTGATGGAAATGCCCAAGAGTGTGGGAAAGATCATGGGGAGGAACAATTTTCACAGTTTTCTCCGTTCTGACCTCCCTGCCGCCGATAATCATGGGAATATCAATGCTTTGTGATCTGAGACGTTCAATTTCTTCTTTCAGTTCCTTTCTTTCCGGGGTGCCGGGGGCATAACTTTTTGGAACCTCGTTAACCGCCTCAGGCACCGGATAAAGTCTTTGCTGCATAATTCTGTTTTTGTAGTGATCAATCCAACAGGATCATTATATATGTCCTGTAAAACCAGAACAATATTCCGGTGATTTTGTTGAGTTAGTCAAATAATCCGGGAAGGTAGAGCGAAAGGGCAGGAATATAGGTAACCAGCAACAGGACAAGTATACTTACCAGCAGGAAAGGCAATCCGGCCCTGGCTACTTTTTCGAGCGGCATCCTGCCTATCCCCGATGCAACAAAAAGACAGACACCGACAGGAGGGGTGTTAAGCCCGATTATAAGATTCAGTACTGCCACAACAGAAAATTGTATGGGGTCCACCCCGGCAAATACTGCCACATTCAGAAGGATCGGATAAATGATCAGCAGGGCGGCAATGGTTTCCATGAACGAACCTATTATTATCAGCAGGATATTGATCAGCAGCAGCAACAGAATCTTGTTTTCTGTTATTGTCAGCAGGAAGTTGGCGAGGGACTGGGGGACCTGTTCGCTTACCAGGATCCATCCGAACAGGTTGGCAAAACCAACCAGTATCATCAGTGATGCAGTAGTGCCTGCCGAATTTGTCATCACCCTGTAAATTCCCTTCCATGTCAGCGTCCTGTAGAAGAAAAATCCTATAAGAAGCGCGTAAATTACAGCAACGATGGATGCTTCGGTGGGAGTAAAGATCCCGCCGACTATACCGAATAGGATCAGGAAGGTCATGACCAGGGCCCAGAAGGCATGTATAAAACCTTTACCTCTTTGTACCCATGTGGCTTTTGGCTGTTTTGGGTGCTTCTTCCTTTTGGATATGATATAGGAAACGGTCATCAATCCTGCGGCCAGCATCAAACCCGGAATTGCCCCTGCCAGGAAAAGCTTGCCAATGGAAAGCCCTGTCAGCGATCCTGCTATGATCATAGGCAAACTTGGAGGAATGATCGGCCCGATGGTTGAGGATGATGCTGTGACAGCGCAGGCAAAATCAGCCTCGTATCCCTCTTTTTTCATTGCCGGGATCATGACCGAGCCGATTGAGGCCGTATCGGATATAGCGGTACCCGAAATCCCCGAAAAGACCATCGAAGCCCCTATATTAGCCAGCGACAGTCCGCCCCTGATATGCCCCATGAGGTTGTTGCAGAACCTGATTATCCTGTCAGTCATCCCGCAGCTGTTCATAAGATTACCGGCCATGATAAATCCGGGTATGCTCAGTAGCACGAAAACATCAATGCCTGAATACATTTTAAGCGGGATCACCACCAGCGGGTAACCGGCTAAAAGGATGTATGAAAGTGTCGACAACCCCAGTGCAAAGGCGACCGGGAACCGCAGGAAAAGGAGAAGGAAAAATACAAGGAACAATATCAGGATCATGCTATTGGCGGTTAAATCCTTTAACAGAGCGGCATAGGTTCTCAAGGGTGAAGATCAGTATTGCCAGTCCGATAATAACCATGCTGATAAATACATACCCTGTTGTGATCTGCAGGGCAGGCGTTCTTTCATCCATGCCAAGGGCAACAAATTCAAGGCTGTAGATGATCAGGATGATTGAAAGGGTTATTATTATTATATCTGTTATCAGTTGAAGTAGTTTATCCTGGCGGCTCGAAAGCAGTTTTCCTATAATATTGAGCCTTATGAAATCTCCGTTAACTATGCCTGTCCCTGTCCCGAAAGCCACGGCATATATAAAGAATATCCTTGCCGCTTCTTCTGTCCAGTGGGGAGTGGTTTCGAGAAAGAACCTGGAGAATACCTGTATCCCCACGACCAGGATCATGCCTGTAAGGCTTAAAAATGCTCCTGTGGCAAAGAGTTTATGAACCAGTTTCATTTTTTTCATCATCCTGCCGGTAATTTATTGAGCCGGGGTTAATTATTCCCGGAACGAAGTATTTCATAATACAATGACCTGTACTGTTCCGGTATGAATTCAAGGACAGCAGCTTCGGCCTTTGCCCTGAAAGCTTCCGTATCCGGCTCGGTAAATACCATTCCGAGGTTTTGAAGCCGGACACGCAGGTATTCTTCCTGTTCTTCAAATTCCCTGCGGTGAAATTCCTGGGTTGCCTTTCCTGCTTCCAGAACCGCCAGCTGCAGATCACGCGGAAGCTGGCTGAACTTGTTTTCGCCAATCACCATGTAGGTCCACCCTGTTACATGTCCTGTAAGGTTAAGATATTTCTGTACCTCAAAAAAACCTGCGCTGTAAATAAGGGCAAACGGATTTTCCTGTGCTTCAACAGTTCCCTGCTGAAGGGCGGTAAATACTTCAGAAAAAGTCATCGGTGTTGGTTTTGCCCCGAGTGCCTGCCATACTCTTACAAAAAGGGGCACATTAGGTACCCTGAGAACCATGCCGCCAAGGTCTTCAGGTGTATTGACCGGCCTGTTGGAGGTAAGATGCCGTGGACCGCGTTCGAAATAACACAGGGGGCGCAACCCGATCGTCCTGACCATCTCCTGCTCGATCCTCCTGCCGATGTCTCCTTCAACCACAATTTCAAGGTGATCCGAATCCCGTATAAGATAAGGTACCGCAAGGAATGCAGTGATACCGGCCCAATTTTGCATACTCTCGGCCGTAATTGTCATCTCGGCAACACCGGCCCTTATGCTGCGGATCATATCCAGCTCGCCACCAAGCTGCTCGGAAGGAAAGATACGGACCTCCACCCGTCCGCCGGAGAGGGAATCCACCATTGAGGCAAAATAAACTGCCGACCTGTGCCAGATATCCCGTTCATTTGCCTGGTGACCGAATTTCAGTATAAATTCAGGGCCATTGTCCGGTTTATGGCATGAACTGCTGCATATAATTAACAGAATAATAAAAATATACCGGATAATCCTCATTCCTGTTTTGCATCTTTAATCACAACCTC
>SLGC01000411.1 GCA_007123885.1 Bacteroidales bacterium
AAGATGGTTATCAAATAAGTACTTGAAAAAAGACGAATTGAGGATACAGCACATATGTTGTTGTTTGCTTTTTCCAATATGGTATGCTATGTAAACATTTACGGGTTTCTAAAAGACCCTGAGACAGAGCCTCGGGGAAATTATCTTTATTAAACCAGAGAAAAATTATTTATTACGTAAAAAAACTATCCCGATAGTTGGAGAACTAAGTAAATAGTTTTATATTTGTTATATCATTAATTCAATAACCGGGAAAAACAAATTAAATGAAACAACTAACCAGAGCTGAAGAACAGATAATGCAGATTTTATGGGAACTTGAAAAGGCATTTGTAAAAGATATAATTGTCCATTTGCCCGAGCCCAAACCTGCCTATAACACGGTTTCAACAATAATCAGGATCCTTGAAAAAAAGGGATTTGTGGGCTACACAGCTTACGGGAAAACACATGAATATTACCCACTTGTCGATAAACCCGAATATACACAGAGTTACCTGAGGAATTTCGTGAAAAACTATTTCAGCAATTCCTACAAGCAAATGGTTTCATTCTTTGCAAGGGAAGAAAATCTTACCATTTCGGAAATGGAAGAAATGCAGAAACTTATTTCAGAAGAGATCAAAAAGCAGAAAGAAAAAGAAGACCAATAAACCAGAAATTATGGCATCCTGGATAATTGAATCGGCAATAAGTCTGATAGTATTCTACCTGGCTTATATTCTTTTCCTTAAAAAAGTGGGGTTTTTCCGTGCCAACAGGCTCTACCTGCTAACTGCAATAATTTTTTCGCTGGTAATGCCATATATCCGTATTGCACCGCCGGTAAATACAGTGACCTATTCCTGGTTCATTCCAGAAGTGACAGTTACAGGCAATATGGCGGAACTAACACCGGTTTCTGAAGGATCAGAATTTACGTTAATCAAATCCTTCCTGGCAGTTTACCTGGCGGGGGCTGTAATACTATTCGCCCGCCTGTTCATGAGACTAATGCAGCTTTATGTCCTTACCCGGTGGAATGGATCAAAAAGGCGCGGAAATGCCCGGATCGTAAGCTTCAGCTCAGGACAATCGCCGTTCTCATTCTTCAACTGTATATTTATAAATGAATCGCTGTACAGTGAAGAAGAGAAAGAAAGGATCATTGAACATGAAATGGCACATATAGGGCAGTATCATACCCTTGACCTTATCCTGCTGGAATTACTTATCATAATCCAGTGGTTCAACCCTGCAGCATGGCTTTACAGAAGATCGATGCTGGAGATCCACGAATATCTTGCCGATGAGGAGGTGATAAAAAAAGGGGTCAGCATCCCGGTCTACCAGGAGATGCTGATGAAGCTGCAGCTTGGCCGTGAGTTCTTTTCACCTGCAAATAATTTCAACAAATCACTGACACTAAATCGTGTCAGGATGATGACCAGGATCAAGCCGCCGGCATGGGAAAGGATAAGATTCTTTATCCTTATCCCCTTTCTTGCCCTTCTGGTTTTTACATGCACCAAGAATGGCGGGGAGTTGTCTTTAGAAGGTGATACTTTTGAGCCATCAATAGCCGCACCCGAAGCCCTGCCTTTTAACATACCTGAAGGAGAGGTATCAACAACCTCCAATGAAAGTGAAATATTTTTCATAGTGGAAGATATGCCCGATTTCCTGGGAGGAGGACAGGATCGTTTTCGTCAGCATATTGTCAATAATCTCCGCTACCCCCAGGCTGCGGCCGAAAAGGGAATCGAGGGCAGGGTTTTTGTGCAGTTTG
The DNA here is from genome assembly GCA_007123885.1 of Bacteroidales bacterium. Lineage (GTDB taxonomy): Bacteria > Bacteroidota > Bacteroidia > Bacteroidales > PUMT01 > PXAP01. The sequence continues at coordinate 1,769 of SLGC01000411.1, forward strand.
TTGTAAATGAAGATGGAACAGTTTCTGATGCCACAGTTGTCAGAGGCGTTGATCCATCACTTGACAGGGAAGCGATCAGGGTGGTTATGTCCTCTCCACGGTGGACCCCCGGAAGGCAACGAGGCGAACCGGTGCGGGTTGCATTCACATTCCCGATAAATTTCGTACTGGCTGAGCCTGCATAATTATAACAGCCCTTCCAGGATCAATATCCGGAAAGTGACCATTGATACGAAAATAAGCATAAGTACTAACTGAAAGACCGGCAATATGAAAATAAAAAAAATAAAACCAGGGCATTGGGTCAAATTCCTGCTCCTGGTACCGGCTGCACTATTTACCCTGATGTGCACCAAAGCATCCTTTGAACCGGAAATGGATCTTGCCCCACCACAGTCTCAAAGATTTGATACCCCCCGGAAGTCTCCGGACGGGAGGGTCTATTTTATAGTAGAAGAGATGCCCGATTTCCAGGGAGGCGGACAGGATGCCTTCAGAAAGTATATTGCAGAGAATCTCCGGTATCCCGAAGAAGCAAAAGCCGAAGGTATTGAAGGAAGGGTTTTTGTGCAATTCCGTGTAAAGTCCGATGGATCAGTGGATGATGCCCGGATAGTCAGGGGAGTTCATAAAAGCCTGGACAATGAAGCGCTGCGGGTAATACTGGCTTCTCCCGAATGGAAACCCGGCAGGCAGTATGGCAAACCTGTTGATGTGGCCTTCACTTTCCCGGTAAATTTCGTGCTTCCATAACATACCAATATCAAACAAATTTGTTCTCAATACCTTCACAGATTAATATCCACCACCGGAGGAGGTGGCTTTTACCCCGATTTTTGCTTCGCACCGCGAATTTTTTTAATCGCACATGCTTTTCGGGCAAAGCCCCGCCAGGACGTTACCGCGACCCGAGGACGCGGGTTTACATGTTAAACTAAATCAATCCCGGTTCATGCCGGTTTATGCCAACAATAAAAAATCCCCCGGAAAAAGTCTGTTCCGGGTTTTTTTTAACCGGCCCTTTTCATAATTTAGGCAAAAAATAATAGTCTTGCTGGAAAAAATCGCAAACTGGCTGGAATCTGTTGCACTGCCCTGCTTTTACAAGGCTTTCCTGGGAGTGGAATGCCCCGGTTGCGGCATGCAGACATCATTCATTGAGCTTATAAGAGGCAACATCCTCGAATCATTAAAGGTATATCCGGCTCTTACCTCTTCCCTGGCGCTTGTTTTCCTTTTGATCATTCATCTGATCTTCAAATTTGAGAAAGGTGCGCTGTTGCTTAAAATTCTTTTCATATTTAATGCTCTGATAATGGTTTTACATTATATTTATAGGATATTAACCTATTAAAACTTCAAGCTATGAATGAAACAACTACTCCTCAGGAAGAAATTAATCCTGGTGCAGAGCCCTTAAAGGAAAGCCTGCCCAATGCAACTGCCGTGCTTGTAATGGGTATCCTGTCAATTGTTTTTTGCTGGTGTGTCGGGATAGTCGGATTGATCCTTGGTATCGTGGGACTGATCCTGGGAACCAAATCCAAAAAACTATACAAGGAAGATCCGGACCGTTATTCATTGTCCTCTTACAAAAATCTAAATGCCGGCTATATCTGCGCCCTGATAGGAACCATCCTCTCGGGCCTATACGTGCTTATCATTCTTGCAACAATTATTTTCGGACTCGCGATAGGAACAACAATATTGCCTTTCCTGCCATGGGAAGAAATTATGAACAATGTGTAATGTTTCCTGTCCCCCGAACATTTTGATTTCATGACACTTGGTGACAAAATAACTGCATTCGAAAAACTGGGGATCTTCCTGGAACAATTTGACAGAAACGGTAGTCAGAATATTTTAACATATCCCTGGCTGGAGGAGCTTAACGACAAGTTCCTCCAGCCTTTGGAATTACTAATAAAGGAAATCCCTCTGCATAATCCCTGGTTTACTGAAGAAAATGTACGGTTTGCCCTGGGAAGCATTGGAAGATCACTTAATGCGGAAGACCTTTCAAGCTGGTTGAGATGCTATAAGTTACCTTCCCGGCTGGCAAGCACGAAAACCGTTGCAGTTATAATGGCCGGGAATATCCCGCTGGTTGGATTCCATGATATGTTGTGTGTATTGATTTCAGGTCACAGGCTCCTTGCCAGGTTATCATCAAAAGATGACAAGCTGCCGAAAATCATAGCAGAAATAATTTGTTTTATCGATAAAGGCTTTAACGACAAAATTATTTTGAAAGATGGATTTTTAAAGGGTTTCGATGCTGTTATCGCAACCGGCAGCAATAATACTTCCAGGTATTTCGAATACTATTTTGGAAGATATCCTCATATAATAAGAAAGAACCGCAATTCTGTCGCAATACTCGATGGTTTTGAGACACCCGGGGATCTCATACTTCTGTCAAATGATGTTTTCAGGTATTTCGGACTGGGATGCAGGAATGTTTCCAAAATTTTTGTGCCTTCAAATTATGATTTTACCCCTTTGTCAGAAGCGTTTGCCTGCTACCGGTATCTTGGGGATCACAATAAGTGGGCAAATAATTATGAATACCAGAGGGCAATACATCTTATAGATCAGATAACTTTCATGGATATGGAATTTTTTATCCTGCGCGAGGAGAAAGTTTCAGCTTCCCCGATTTCGGTGATTAATTATGAAGAAACTGCCTCTGTTGATGAAGCAATGGAAATAATTGAAAAAAACAGGGACCAGCTTCAATGTATCATTTCCCGGAAAAACCTTCGGGGCAGCACTATACCACCGGGTAAATCACAGGAACCCCGTGTCAATGAATATGCTGACAATGCAGATACCCTGGAATTTTTACTTAAGTTGCATGGTTCCTGACGTACGGTTATTACTAAGGCATGGTATTCATATTCGGTATTTCACACGTAGAATGTCGCATCTGTTTTATAATGCAAAAACAGAATAACATGCATGTGAGATCGACCGCAGGTCAAACCCTCATGGTTTGTTCATGTTATTTTGTCTGCCAAAGGCTGATGAGGGTTTCATCCGGTAAACAATGAAAACCGGTAGTGATCGTTTTCATCGGGTAACCCGCTTTCCGGATAAAAATGGAACAAGAAGATAATTCTCAGAAACAGGGTAGATTCCTGGCAGTCATAAATGGACCCACAGGTATAGGAAAGACAAGGCTGTGCGCCAATCTTGCCGGTGATTTCAATACCTCTGTCATCTCGGCCGATTCACGCCAGATGTACAGGGAGATGAAAATTGGCACCGCGGTACCTTCACCGGAAGAACTGGAAAAAGCTCCGCACTATCTTATTGGTAAGCTGTCAATACAGGATTATTATAATGCCAGCATGTTTGAAGCAGATGCCCTCTCCCTGCTTGATGAATTGTTCATCGCAAAAGAGATGGTTTTCATGACAGGAGGATCCAATCTTTACATAGATGCACTTTGCCGGGGTATCGATGATCTTCCGGCGGTGGACCGGGAATTAAGAAAAAACCTGACTGACAAATATCATTCTCATGGAATAGCCTGGCTAAGGCAAAAACTGAAAAAAGTCGATCCCGACCATTATGAAAAGGTCGACCTGAAAAATCCGAAAAGGATGCTGAAGGCTGTAGAGATAAGCCTTATGACAGGAAAGCCTTATTCATCATTCCTTACCAGCAGGATAAAGAAGCGGTATTTTAAAATTCTCAAAATAGGCTTAAATTTTGACCGTCAGAAGCTGTACGACCGGATCAACAGGCGGGTGGATGAAATGATAGAACAAGGATTGCCGGAAGAAGCAGAACTGCTTTTCCCTTTCAGGCATCTGAATGCATTAAATACGGTAGGTTACAGGGAACTGTTCGATTATATGGAGGGAAAGACAAACTTTGACAAAGCCGTTGAACTTATTAAAAGGAACAGCCGCAGGTATGCCAAAAGGCAGTTGACCTGGCTTGCAAAAGACCCTGAGATAAAATGGTTTCATCCTGATGATCAAAAAGCTGTGTCGGGATTTATAACGGACATAACAGGGATCGTTCCCTGCAATAATAACCGGACCGGGCATTTATCCTGATAGAAAATTCACTAAAACCTGACTGCCCATCACTGAGGAGGTTTGCTCAGCCCGGTTTTCTTTTCGCAAAGCGAATTTTCCCGATTATATGTCCATCGGGCAGTACATTAACAATACCGCGATCCGGGGAACGAGTTTAACTAAATTATGAATGCTATGCATAAAAAAAATATCTGTGGGTTTGTGATCCGGGTTTACGGATTGCTGCTGAGTAACGACAACCAGATCCTGTTTAGTGATGAAAACAGGTACGGCGTGAGAATGACGAAATTTCCCGGTGGCGGACTGAAGTTTGGCGAAGGTCCGGAAGATTGCCTGAGACGTGAAGCAATGGAAGAATTCGGTCAGCCGGCAGAAATAATAAGTCACTTCTATACAACGGGTTTTTTCCAGAAAGCACTGTTTTATGAGGACCATCAGTTAATAAGTATCTATTACCGGATAAGAATTCCCGGAGAAATCACCTTTCCTGTTTCTCTTAAACCATTTGATTTCATTGATGAGAAAGACGGAAGCCAGTCCTTCAGGTGGAAGGATCTCAACACATTGCATCCGGACGATCTGAGCTTTCCGGTCGACAAACATGTTGCAGGGATGCTAGAAAAAAGATTTAAAGAAGGTCTGTTGTGAAATACTTAAAGTTCTCCCGGATCAACGCAGGCGTTTTCTTTTCATGGTGCAGATCCGGTAATTCCCTGCCCCGGTGCATAGCCGGCACTTTCACTCCTCATCATTCTCACCTACCTCCTGGATCCTGATCTTAACGGCATAATCCTTGGGCATTATTTCGTAATTATAATAGTTGGCATACTGCTTGGTAATTTCTGCCCCGAAAAAGAGGATAATTGATGAGTAGAAAACCCAGAGAATAAATATAACAGCCGAACCGGCTGCACCATACATAATCCCGATATCGGCCATACCAAGAATAAGCCCTATTAAATACCTGCCTATAGCAAACAAAATAGCTGTGATGATAGCGCCGGTCCAGGTTACATTCCAGCTGATTTTGGTATCTGGTAAATATTTAAAGATCAGGGCAAAAATCAGTACCAG
>SLGC01000281.1 GCA_007123885.1 Bacteroidales bacterium
AGATTTACCAAACATTAAACGATTATGAGGCGGTCTTTCCAGGTACAAAACTTAAGCTCGTTTATAAATAATGCGACACTGAAAACTGTGCCAGATCAGGAGGTCTGAACATAGTTTACATTATTATATAGCATGACATCAAAATCCCAAAGAGCACACCCCGCCAAACGAACTGCCTGAATTTAGGATTATCAATTATAAACTGCGAAAGCGCCTGCTACCTGTTTTTTTAAGACCGGGACTTCATCTGTTCCTGAAAAGATACAGGGGCCCGCCAAGTTCATATTCCCTGTCATCCCAGCCCGTTCCCCTGATATCATAAAAATAGACCCCGGGCGAGGCTTCCCTGTTGTTCCCCGCGGTACCATCCCAGCCTGTTGCCGGATCTGTCCATTCAAATATTTTACGTCCATCCCGGTTGTATATTATGCCATGGAAATCACGCATTGAGACGGCCCTTACCATAAAAGTGTCATTATATCCGCTTCCACCGGGACTGAAAACATTGGGCACCTCGAGCTCCGACGGGTACACTCTTACCCGCTCTGACAGGGTAAACCAATCATCGCACAGACCGTTTACGGTACGAAGAGTCACTTCATACTCCCCGGGTATATAATAGGTATATTCCGGGTTGATCCCGGTTGCATCGGGTTGACTTTCACTACTATCTCCCCTGTAATCGAAATACCAGTGGTATTCAGCGGCATTAAGCGAACTTGCAGCATCAAAATAAACCTCCAGGGGAGCTTCGCCTTCCGGCGGATTTAATTCAAATCCTGCTTTGGTTGTCAAAGGATCAACGGAAACAGAGCCACCGGCTTCACAGGAGTGGTACCTGGCCGTAAGGGTATACGTGGTAACAACCGGAGGAGGGCTCCATATCCTTGGATCCAGGCTGGAGGATGATATAGAGATAAAAGGATCGGCATGCCAGACAAACCGGGACTCACCGGCAAGGGTATACGGATCATTGCCGAAAGGGTCATAATAGACAAATACAGTGGTGTCGACTTTACCGCTTAGATCAAGGACGTTGCAATCATGCCGGATCACGCTGACAGACACCTCCGGATCGTTGACAAATATCCAGGCCCTGAAAGTGGTGTCTGTCCCGTTGCCGCTGATCCTGACCTGGTAGCCGTCACTTTCAAGGTCATTCATTTGGGAGTCTTTGCCCGTAAAGGTTTGCAAGGGTATGGAAAAACCCGCTACTGACGGATCATAGAGTGACCATTCGAACGTCATGTCAGTCCCATCCGGCGATGTTGCCGTTAGGTTACCGGGAGTGCCGCAAAATATATAAACAATATCATGTATGCTGGTGTCACCTGCTTCAATACTGTATTCAGTCCTGACAACCGAATCAAATCCCGATGAAGTTATCTGGCCATACAGGGAACCTGCTGAACCATATATATATAATATAAGGGGCAATATAATCAGCAAAACTGTGTTTTGTAATAACCTCATAACAATCAGTAGCTTTATTGAAATTCCGGCAGGTAAGTATCCTTTCCCTGATGTTCAAAAATATCAATTCTTTTTAAAACATCCACATGTTGATAAATCATTAAACCGCTGGTTGGATAAAAGAAAGTAAGAAGGTATTTTTACCTGTTCTATAAAAGACAAGCTAAAATATTGAATCTGGTGGAAGATTTCATTAAAGACCTGAATCAGGCACAACAGGAGGCCGTAAAAAATATCAACGGACCATCACTGATAATAGCAGGAGCTGGATCCGGCAAGACCAGGGTGTTGACATACCGTATAGCATGGTTACTGAAACAGGGAGCTCCGGCATCATCGGTGCTGGCACTGACTTTTACCAACAAGGCGGCCGCCGAGATGAAAGAACGTATTGCACAGCTGATAGGGCTCCAGCCGGCCAGATACCTGTGGATGGGGACCTTTCATTCGGTATTTTCAAGGATACTCCGTTTCGAGTCTGAATACACCGGCTACCCTTCCAACTACACTATTTATGATACCGCCGATTCCAAAAATGTTATAAAAGGCATTATCAGAGAACTTTTGCTTGATGAGCAGGTTTACAAGCCTGGTGAAGTCTTCGGCAGGATATCATCTGCAAAGAACAACCTTATTACAGCAAGCGCCTATGCATCAAGCACCAGGTTTAGCGAAGAGGATAAAGCCAGCCGCAGGCCGGCAATAGCAGATATTTTCAGAATGTATCAGGCACGTTGCCGTCAGGCCGGGGCAATGGATTTTGACGATCTTCTGCTCAATACCAACATTCTTTTCAGGGACAATCCCCGGGTGCTGGAAAAATACCGTGATGCCTTCCGGTATATCCTGGTAGATGAATACCAGGACACCAATTATGCCCAATATCTGATCATTTCAAAGCTAGCAGCAAAACATAACAATATCAGCGTGGTGGGTGATGATGCACAGAGCATCTATGCTTTCCGCGGAGCTCGGATTGAAAATATACTGAACTTCCGAAAAGATTATCCCGCGCACAAGGTTTATAAGCTTGAACAGAATTACCGGTCCACAAAAACCATAGTAAACGCGGCCAACAGCCTTATTGCAAAAAACCAGGACCAGATCTCAAAAAAAGTGTGGTCCGCCAACGAGAATGGCGAAAAGATCAGGGTCATCGAGTGTGCCACGGATTACGAAGAGGGTGCGGCTGTTGCAAGGTCGATAACCGCCAGATATGATCTGTCGCATTGCGGCTATGCCGGATTTGCAGTATTATACAGAACAAATGCACAATCTCGTATTTTTGAAGAAGCGATGAGACGCCAGGAAATACCATACAAGGTTTTTGGGAGTCTTTCCTTTTACCAGCGAAAAGAGATAAAAGACCTGCTAGCATATTTCCGGCTGATTGCCAACCAACTCGACCGGGAGGCGCTCTACCGCGTAATCAATTACCCTGCAAGGGGTATCGGAAAAACAACACTGGATAAACTTACTGCCTGTTCCATTGAAAAGGGCCTTGCCCCCTGGGATATAATCAGCAATATCCCAAAATACCAGAATGATCTGGATATTAATCGCGGCACTGCATCCAAACTTGAGGCTTTCGGCCGGTTGATCGGCGGATTTGCCGAACGTGCACCGGGTGAGGATGCATGGCAGACGGCAATGAATATAGCATCTGCATCAGGAATATTGAAAGACCTTTTTAATCCCAAATCGGCAGAGAATATCACTAAATATGAAAATATCCAGGAGCTGCTCAATGCGGTGAAAGAATTTACCAGTCAGCAGACCGAGCTTGGAGAGGATGCATCACTGGGCTCTTTTCTGCAGAATGTATCACTACTTACAGATGCTGACACTGAAAAGCCGGATGAACGCGACAAGGTTACGCTTATGACCATTCATTCGGCGAAGGGACTGGAATTTCCGCATGTCTTTGTCGGGGGACTGGAGGAGGAGCTTTTTCCCAACCGCTTTTCCGCAGCATCCCGCCAGGAGCTTGAAGAAGAAAGAAGATTGTTTTATGTGGCGCTGACAAGAGCCTGCACCACTGTTACACTTTCATATGCACAGACCAGGTTTCGCTTCGGAGTGCCTGCCATGTGCAGGCCAAGCAGATTTCTTATGGAAATAGACCCCGCCTTCCTGGAATATTCAGGTACTTCTTCCGGAAAGGAGTGGGATGACGGTTCTTCAAGGTATGGTTTTAACAGGTATAGTATCCCCAAAAAAACCCCATCTGGAGGTAACGGCTGGAAATCCCGGGGAACCGGTAAGGTTCCTCCCGCCGAAAAAGCCGTTTCCGGTACCGGTCCCATGAAACCCGCGGGATTTGTAAAAGTGCGCAACGGAGGTAATAATTCCATGGCTGCCGGTGATGACCTTGCAGGATTGAAGACCGGCATGCTGGTTGAACATGAACGGTTCGGTAAAGGTAAAGTAATAAATATTGAAGGTGAATATCCCAACGCAAAGGCTACGGTAGATTTTAGCGTCACAGGTCAAAAACAGCTTCTGCTGAAATTTGCAAAGTTAAAGGTGATTTCCTTACCGGGATGAAGACAGTATGACAAGAGCTTAATGCACAAAGGTCCAAAATGGGTCTGAGCTAGACCGGTATGACCTGAACTGGAACAGGGCTTCCTTGCCGGAAATAATTGCCGGGGGATCCTGATGATAAAAAGGGATGCTGCCATTAAAGTAAAATCGATTATTAACACCTCATATCCTGTTTTTTAACAAGATATTTACTATTTTTGCAAAAAGAACAAATTCTTATGACTACAGATTATAACCCAAATAAAAATGAACCAAATCCAATGAGGGATGAATATAATACCGCCAGGGAAAAAATGGCAATTCCCGAATATGGCCGGAATATACATAAAATGGTAAAACATATTGCCACAATTGAAGACAGGGAGGAACGGAACAAGGCTGCCAGGACCGTGATCGCCATTATGGGAAACATGAACCCCCATCTTCGTGATATTAACGATTTCAAGCATAAGTTATGGGATCACCTGGCATTGATATCGGAATTTAAACTCGATATTGATTCTCCATATAAACCCCCTGAAATTTCAACCCTTACGGAAAAACCAAAGCCTGTACCATATAACAATTATCCAATACGCTACAAGCATTACGGAAGGATACTCGAGCAGATGATCAAGGCTGCCACTGAAATGGAAGAAGGAGAAAAAAAGGATGCATTGATCCAGATGATCGCCAACCATATGAAAAAGAGTTATCTTACCTGGAACAGAAGCCAGGTTACCGATGAGATCATTTACAACGACCTGCGGGAACTATCTGGCGGAAAAATAGACAAGGGTTCGGAACTCAGGCTTTCGGAATCAAAAGATATATTGTCAAGAACCAAAAAGAAGAAGCAGCCAAGAAAGTTCGTTCCCAAACACGGACAGAGATGATTTTCCGTCCATTCCGGTCCATATATCCTTTTGTAAATAAAATAAGTTATGGCTTCTTTTGAAATCCAGGGAGGATTCTCCCTTAAAGGGGAACTGACTGCCCAGGGTGCCAAGAATGAAGCATTGCAGATAATTTCTGCATGTCTTCTGACTCCCGAAAAGGTAACCATTACAAATATACCCGAGATCCTTGATGTAATAAGGCTCATAGAGCTGCTTGAAAAGATGGGGGTTACTGTAACTAAAACAGGAGCAGGAAAATATGAGTTTATTGCCGACAATGTCGATCCTGAATTCCTTCTGACCAGTGATTTCAGGACGCGGGCAGCAGGACTCAGGGGATCGGTAATGATAATCGGGCCCATACTTGCCAGGTTCGGCAAGGCATATATGCCGAAACCCGGAGGAGACAAGATAGGCCGCCGCCGCCTGGATACCCATTTTTTCGGATTCATGAAGCTGGGAGCCAAATTCGAATATAACCAGAAAGAGGATCTGTACAGGGTTGAGGGAACCAACCTTCGGGGAACATATATGCTCCTTGACGAAGCTTCTGTAACCGGTACAGCGAACATCGTAATGGCAGCGGTGCTGGCCAGTGGAACAACCACAATCTATAATGCGGCATGTGAGCCATACCTGCAGCAGTTATGTAAAATGCTCATCAGGATGGGTGCCCGGATTGGCGGGGTAGGCTCAAACCTTCTTACCATTGAGGGTGTCGGCAGCCTGGGAGGTACGGAACACAGGATACTTCCCGACATGATAGAAATAGGAAGCTTCATCGGTATGGCTGCCATGACTGAATCTGAAATAACCATAAAAAACGTTTCATATGACAACCTTGGGATAATTCCAGACTCTTTCAGGCGGCTTGGAATAAAACTGGAAAGACGGGGCGATGATATCTATATACCCTCCCAGGCTCATTATGAAATAGAAACCTATATAGACGGTTCGATCATGACCATTGCCGATGCAATATGGCCCGGACTTACTCCTGACCTGCTAAGTGTATTCCTGGTTGTGGCCACCCAGTCAAAAGGAAGTGTCCTTATCCATCAGAAGATGTTTGAAAGCAGGTTGTTTTTTGTTGATAAACTGATGGATATGGGAGCCCAGATAATTTTGTGTGACCCCCATCGCGCCAGTGTGATCGGATTGAACAAACAGTTCAAACTCAGGGGTATGAACATGGTCTCACCCGATATAAGGGCCGGGGTGGCACTTCTGATAGCCGCAATGTCGGCAGAGGGCACCAGCGTTATAAACAATATTGAACAGATAGACAGGGGTTACCAGAATATCGATGAAAGGCTCAATAAAATCGGTGCCAGGATAAAACGGATGCCCTGAAGTCAGGGCACATCAATCATTTAATATACTCTTCACCCTGCCTCAAGGAATTTCCGGTAAGAAAATCGAATTTATGGTCGTTTAAAAATCCGGGCTGTCTGAGCGAAGCGAGTTCCCGGATTTTAGACAATAGATGAGATTTTCCGGAAATTACTGTAGCGGCGGCATTTTTTGCTTCCTTTTTTTTGCTGCAGAAAAAAAGGAAGATCAATTTTTTCATCTTGTCTGTGTGTAAATCAGCAAAAATAGTTTTCATGTTCATTTGATGTTTAAACCTTCTAAAACCTGGATATATGAGTGATTTTATGGATGACAGCTTTATGCTTCAAAACAGGGCGGGCGAACGCCTGTATCATGAATATGCAAGGGATATGGCAATTATAGATTATCATTGCCACCTTTCTCCTTCAGAAGTAGCGGAAGACCGGATATTTGAATCGATGACAAGCATCTGGTTGGATGGTGATCATTACAAATGGCGGGCAATGAGGGCTAACGGAGTTCCTGAAAAATATTGCACGGGCGATGCTTCGGATGAGGAAAAATTCAGGAAATGGGCCGAAACGGTGCCTCATACCCTCAGGAATCCCCTTTATCACTGGACTCATATGGAACTGGGCCGTCCGTTCGGGATTG
>SLGC01000345.1 GCA_007123885.1 Bacteroidales bacterium
AATAGTTCCATTTAGTAACACCCGCTACTCTTGGGGCTCTATGAAACTGTATACCATATTTTCTGTGACCAATCAGGCTGAACAACCCTTTTGTATATCTTTCAGATTCCCGTATCTGGCGTATTGAATCGAGTGCTTTCTTGCTTAGAAGCCTGAAATCGCCGGTATCTTCCAAAACACTTATACTACTCATTCGTGAAAGTATTTTGTAAAAATAGCGTGAAGTAATTCTTTTTGTAAATGTTTCACCTTTTCGGCTTATGCGTTTTGCATAAACATCATCATAACCTTCCTCCCACTTTTCAATAAACTGAGGTATTAATTCGGGCGGATCTTGTAAATCTGCATCAATAATAATAGCCGCTTCACCCTTCAAATAGTCAAAACCAGCGACCATGGCAATTTCTTTTCCATAATTTCTGGACAGTCTTACAAAGCCAATCCGGTCATCCATTCCTTTCAACCTTTTAATTATATCAATTGACGAGTCTGTGCTGCCATCATCAATGAAAAGTATTTCAAAATCATACCTGTCAATTTTATTTATCACTTTGATCATGCTGTTATAAAAGCTGATCAAAACTACCTCCTCATTAAAAACAGGCACCAGAATTGTTATTAACTGTTTTTTCATATCTTAAAATCAATATTACAATTCAATTGCCATTCCATTATCCTGCAGTTGCTTGCAGACCAGGCATTTCATTATTGGTTTCACATCTGAAAACCATATTGCTGCGCCTTGAGGACAGGGCAATTCATTTTACCGGTCACGCCGGAAGCCGGAACCACTCTTAACGGATCGTGAGGGTCCTTAAATTGGTCTTCATCATTTCCATGGTGAAATCATGCATTGTTAACAGCCGGTAACTCCTTTTGATCCTGCTGAGGACTTGCTTAAAGACATTTACTTTTTGATCTGACGGGAGATCCATTCCCGGGAAAAATGATAATTCAGAAATTTTATCACCCCCGATTATATCCAGGGGATGCAGAAGGTAAACCGGCCTTACACCTGTGCATTTGCACAAAAACAAGGCCTTGTTCAGGTAAGCCTTCATCAGGAACGGGGAAAAGCGGCTGATATACAACAAATAGCTAAGATGAAACGGCACCCTTAACAGAGGCATGGTAGTTACCGGGATTTCCATTATTCCCCTGCCGTTTCCGGTATCAGGGTAATAGGGTTCCAGCGGCCGGAACCCTTCGGTGAATTTTCCGAAAAGTTCTTTCCTGGCGTCTTTTTCCCGGTCCGATAAATTGGCTTTCCAGAAGTAATATCTTCTGGCCAGAGGACCAAGCCAGGTGGGCAGTATGGATGTATCATACAGATAGCCCCTTTTCTCCAGGACTTTCAGCAGATCCATGCTCCAGCTGAAGCCCGGACCCCTGAATCCGAGGGTTTTATAGCCGGTAGCTGTGAAAATTGAATTCTCGGCCATTTCAATTTCCTTTTCGATTTCCTGTGTATCGTATGACTGAAGCCAGGGCTCATGGTTATGCGAGTGATTTCCCACGTCATGCCCCCTTTCGGTGATCATTTTCAGGTAAATTCTGTTTTCTTCGATCTCAGCATCCTTACCGACGATGAAAAATGTGATCCTGATATCCAACTCGTCAAGGATGTCGAGTACATGTGGGACAAAAATGCTGAAGTAGGATGGATACTTTCCCCATCCCTTGTCCCCGTGGATCTTCATATAAGACCACAAGTTGTCAAGATCAAGCGATAGACCGGCAGGAGGTTTTCTGTGTTCACCCATTCAAGATCTCCGTTAATTTATCTTCTGCCACCTGTATGGTCTCATTTACATTAAGAGTACCGTTTACTATCTGGGCAGAATTAACAATAAAATAATTTTCCAGAGAGGTCCTGATACCGGGCAATGAAGCTGAATAGTTTACAGTGGGGAGTGCGAATACATTCCGTGCCTTTGATACACCGAAGAAGGCAACATCATTTACTGATATATGCGGATGCATCTTCAGCAGTCCACCCAGAAAGATCTCTTTGATATTTTCATCTGTCTCATCAAACAAAGGATCACTCGGATCAACATATCTTGGAAGATATACCAGGTTATACCCCTTTACTTCTTTTTTGTCTATAAGACCGGTCATCTCGATAATTCCGGTGAAGGGATGCCCGTTGTCGGTTATATTGGTTATATAGTATGGTGAAACCGGTTTTTTCAGCAATAGCGCCGGACAAATTACGCCAAGGTACCTGATATTCATATTAAGCTGTCTTTCCCAGTCCGCCAGCCCCTCTGCTATTGGAACGCTCAACCCGGAAGGTATCGTTGATATAACCCTGTCGTAAATCTCTGTTGTTCCATCCTGCAATCCCACCCCGAGTTTTCCATCTCCATTCTTTTTTACGGAAGTCACCCGGGAATTGTATCTGAACTCCGCACCCATATCTTCCAGGTGTCCGGTGAACCGGGAGATGATCCTTTCGTACCCGCCGGTAACATATCCGAACATCTCCTTTTTTAGCCCACTCCGGCGGGCGGCATTCATCCGCCTGATGGTACTCCAGATAAAGGCAGCCGATGTAACGTTTATGCTGGCATCATCACCCAGCTTTGCTTTAAGCAACGGGTACCATATCTTATCGAACACCTTCCTGCCCGACCTCCTTACAAGCCAGTCGGTCACCGTGCTCCTCTCAAGCCTTTTCCAGTCATTCCTTCTTGAGGCGTCATAAATTGTCAGGCCCAGGCGAAGTTTGCCGAACATATTTATCGGAGGGAACCGGAAAAATTCAAACAGATTTGACATCGAGTGTAATTTCCCACCCGAATAAAAACCGGTTTTTGTCTCCACCCACCTCATATCGTTTTCAAGCCCGATTTCCTGCAGGATTTTTCTTGTGTGAAGGTCAGACATCAAAATAACATGATAAAACCTGTCCCACGAAATCCCATCCATCTGCCAGGGGGCGGCCAGTCCGCCGCTACCACCCGACGACTCCAGCAAAGTGACTTTATGTCCTTCCTGGATGAGTCTCATGGCAAGAGTCATGCCCAGCATCCCGCTGCCGATTATGCACCACTTTAATTCAGAAGACATAGGTAAATTTGTTTTTGATTATCATTCATCCGAAATTTATTTTTTCATTTAACCCTGACTTTTTCCGGACATTACCAGTCTGCTCTTAAACCCCTTATATTCCGGCACCCTTTCAATTACTCCGGGGTCTGCAATTTCACAACCTGTGGAGCAGGTGGCTGCAAGTTTCTGTACCGCGTTAAATTCCACCTTATTATATTCATCGGAAACAAAATTTTCATTATAAAAATCAATCAGCCCCGACAACTCGTTGGCCAGTCCTTTCTCCATTTTCCGGAAACTCTCATAAACAAATCCTATGAATTCATCGTCCGGCTTTTTCCTGCCGCGACCTATGCCGGTATATTTCACCCCGGATTCCTCGAATAATTCTGCATCATACATATTGCACGCGTCCATAACACCTTTCAGCCTTTCGGCAGAAACGATCTTGCCGGCATTCTCCATATAATCCCTGTGTGCAGTGCACAAAAAAATATAATCCGCATATTCCACGGCCCGGTCAAGATCCCTGGTAAAATTTGAAGCCTGGTTAAATTTAAGTATATTCTGGTCATCGGCCTTAACATAGGGATCATGCATTATATATTTAACCCCTTTCTCTCGAAGGAAGTTTGCAAGGGAGAGCGTCGGCGAGTTCCTTGTGTCTTCCGAGTTAAACCGGTATGCAGTTCCGAGAAGCGCGATCTGTCCGCCATCCAGACCGTTAAAATATTTGCTGGCCTGCTTATATGTCAAAACAGGTGAATCGTCATTGATCAGCCTTGATTGCAGTATCAAACTTGTTGATTTTGCAGGGGCATCACCCATTCTCCTCCACCATAATAATATGCCGTCTTTGGGAAGGCAATGCCCACCCACGCCAAGCATCGGAACCAGCATTCCCCCGCTCGGAACGGCATTGGGATCGGAGGTGGCCTTATCGACCTGTGAAAGGCAGGAATTAACGGCATCTCTTACCCTGAAAAAATCAATGTCATGCTTATCACAATAACGGGCAATTTCCGATGAAAAAGCTATCCTGACATCCCTGTAGGCATTTTCCAGGGTTTTGACAATTTCAGCCGTAAGGCTGTTTGTCTTATATATTTTCCCCTCCCTTACAATGTGACTGTAAAGTTTCTCAATCAACCCGGAAGTATCGGGATGCAGTCCGCCGGCCAGTTTGTCTGATTTCACGATCCTTTCGATGAGCCTTCCCGGCATGACCCTGTTGGGACTGTTGCCCAGGAGGATATCCCTGCCCTCTTCCAGTCCGTAATCCCTGAAATGCTCCCTTATGAGTGTATCCATGGTGGTGGGGGCAAGTGTCGATTCAAATATTATTAAAGGCATCTTCTCCGGAGGCCTGTTTTTTAATGCTTTTGCCAGGTTTTCAAGTGCTGCGAACAGGGGACCGTAATCCGGTTCAAGCTCCTTTTTATCGGTTTGCACAGAAACAAGTACAACATCCGCATCGCTTAGATCGGAATAATCATGGCTTGCGGTCAGCAGTCCCTCTCCGACCGCAGAAGCAGTTATTTCATCAAGGCCGGGCTCGATGCCGCCAATGACGGAGCGGCCGTTGTTGATGGCCTCAACCTTCCATCCGGAACCGGGAGAATTCCTTTGCACCACAACCACCCTGGCGGGCGCTTCCGTGCCGATTTTTATTTTGGAATGGGCAAGAAGGGCGGCCATGGGCATCCCGACGATACCGGGGCCGATCACGGCAATTTTCTCAACCTTCCAGGAATCGGGCTTTAGAATGGATGATGATGAGTTCATTTTCAGAAACTATTTATCGATAAACTGGTTAAACCATAATTCAAGGCACAATATGCCCCATAAACTCCGTCCAAAAGGCTGCTCGGCGTCCACAAGCTGCTCAATATATTTTGTGTTGATTATCTTTCTTTCTCGTGATTTTTCTGAAAGCAGCACATCGAGAATAAAATCCTTTGCCATATTTTTCGACCAGATATGGAGTGGCACCGGAAATCCCATTTTGTCTTTACGGTTAAGGATATCCGGGGGAATAACATCCTTCATCGTTTTTTTGAGAAGGTATTTCAATTCTCCGCCCATGAACTTCATGCCGGCAGGCATCACGGATACCAGGTCAACAATGCGGCGGTCAAGCAGCGGGACCCTCGATTCGATCGAACATGCCATGCTCATGCGGTCCTCCACCTGCAACAGTCCGGGAAGGCTCCCGTGCATGTCGAACTGGGTCATTTTATTAAAGTAGCTTTTCGTATCATTGTTATTGAATGATTCCGTAAAGCAGTTGAATATTGCCTCCTCATTCCGGCTGCTTACAAAATCATTGTCAAAATATTTCCTGGTTTCCCCCATCCTGTTGAGCAGCTTGAAATACCGGTGGTCCATCTGTTCGAAGGCCCCTTCTCCCCAGAAGTTTTTCATCATCGGCACATACTGTTTCAATGAGGGAAGATTGGGAAGGATTGAACTCAGTGATACGATATGCTCCCGTTCCTCATTGGTTTCATAGATAGCCCCCTTCAATGCCTGCTCCAGATAGGCGACAAGATACCTGGTATACCCCCCGAATATCTCATCCCCTCCCTGTCCCCCGAGGACAACCTTTACATGGTTTGCTGCATGCCTTGAAACAATGTATTGAGGAAATAATCCCGGTCCCGCGACCGGCTCATCAAGATGATAAATCAACCGGGGCAGCAGATCAATGAATTCCTGTTCCGTGGGATAGACTTCCAGGAGTTCAGCATTTGCCGCTTCGGCCGCAATCCTTGCATATTTCAGTTCATTAAATTCGGGCCCTTCGGTAAAAACTCCCGTAAAAGCCCTGATCCTGCCGGTATGGAACCGAGATGCCAGGATGGTGACAAGCGTTGAATCTATTCCGCCGCTCAGATATGTCCCCAATGGCACATCGCTGCGCAATTGCTGTTTGACGGTATCCTCAATTATCTTCCTGAGCTCAACTATAAAATATTCCTCTGTATGGTAAGGATCAATTTTGAAATTGGGCTGCCAGTAATTGACTGTTTTAAAATCGCCTGAATCCATACAGTAGCTCATATAATGTCCCGGCATCAGTTTGTAGATATCACGGAACATAGTCCCCTTGCCTAGTATAAACTGAAATGTAAGGTACTGGTGAAGATTCTCAATATCTGCTTCAGCCCTGATTTCCGGATGGGCCAGCAGGGCCTTTATTTCACTTCCAAAAAGGATTTTTTTTTCGTCATTATACCAGTAAAGAGGCTTGATCCCGAAATGGTCCCGTGCGAAGAGAAGTTTCCTGTTTGGCTTGTCATAGATAACAAGGGCAAACATGCCATTCAGCATGTGAATGCAATCATTCCCGTATTTTTTATAGAGATGAAGTATTACCTCCGTGTCGGAGGAAGTGAGAAAATGATGCCCCTCACTGATAAGCTCTTCCCTGAGCTCGATAAAATTATAGATCTCACCGTTGTAAACAATGGTACAGTCGTCATAGCTCATGGGTTGCTGTCCTGTAGCAAGGTCTATCACTGACAGTCGTTTGTGAAAAAAACCTGTTCTCTCATCAGTAAAAATACCCTCTTCATCCGGACCACGGTGACTGATGGTGGTTGCCATTTTTTTTAATATTCCGGCATCCACACCCTGTGATAATTTATTTATTATTCCGACAAATCCGCACATATATCAGGAGTTCAATTTTTAAGCTTTATCTGACCGTTCTGCAAGCAATAACCGGATCTGCCCTAAATTCCATGCCTGAGTTGAATAATATTCTTGATCGTATTTTTGATGGAAATTTGCGTTTTCAACATAGATCGTGCAGGCACATAAGATAC
>SLGC01000137.1 GCA_007123885.1 Bacteroidales bacterium
ATCTCTTGGTTTGGATTTCCGAATTTTGCAGTGGCTTAATTATTTTAAGGGGAAAAATT
This sequence comes from Bacteroidales bacterium, assembly GCA_007123885.1. Taxonomy (GTDB): domain Bacteria; phylum Bacteroidota; class Bacteroidia; order Bacteroidales; family PUMT01; genus PXAP01. The sequence goes on from SLGC01000137.1 coordinate 60, forward strand.
ATGTTTACGACAGATACAAATATATAAATACATGATTCAACAAAACATGATAATTATCAGATGTATCAGCCCATAAAACAGATCAGGTTCTATACAAAATATAAATATGTGGCAGTACGGGGTACTCTCTTCTCACTATCCCGGCCTTCATAAAGGGAAACTACATACGAGGCAGCAGCTTAGAATTATAAATAGTATACCGGGAAATTGATTATTTTTGTACAAAGACAAATTGATGATTAATCTAGCAAATATACAATCGCCCGTCAAAAAAGAAATCCAGGAATTTGAATCCTTCTTCAAATCATCCCTATCCACTCAGGTTCCGTTACTTAATCATATTACAAATTATATCCTCAGACGAAAAGGCAAACAATTACGCCCGGTACTCGTTTTTCTTTCAGCCCGGATAGCAGGTGAACCCAACCAGTCCACTTTTACTGCCGCAGCACTTATTGAACTTCTGCATACCGCAACCCTCATACATGATGATGTAGTTGATGACTCTTATGAGCGACGTGGATTCTTTTCATTATATGCAATATGGAAAACGAAAATTGCAGTACTCGTCGGCGATTACCTTCTATCCAAAGGTTTACTCCTTGCCATAGACAAAAAAGAATACCACTTACTGGAAATAGTATCTGAAGCTGTTAAAGAAATGAGTGAAGGGGAGCTGATCCAAATACAGAAATCCAGGGCTTTAAACATTACAGAAAATGAATACTTTGAGATAATCCGAAAAAAAACGGCAACTCTCATGATAGCATGTGCAGCATCCGGGGCCCGTTCTGTTTCAGATGATGAAGTTAAAATAACCATGCTCAAAAAGTATGCGGAACACGCCGGACTTGCATTCCAGATAAAAGACGATATCTTTGATTACCAGAAAAAAGGCATAATAGGTAAACCTATTGCAAATGATATCAAAGAAAAAAAACTCACACTACCCCTTATCAATGCCCTTTCAAAGGCCACCGCTACTGAAAAGAAGCACATCCTGAGCCTTATCAGGAATAACAATAACAGTACAAAAAGAATTGCCGAAGTAATCCAATTTGTTATTGATAAACAAGGGCTTGACTATGCCATTGAAAAAATGAAATATCATAAGCGAATGGCAATCATCAGCCTGAATGACTTTCCTGATAACGAGGCAAAGAAATCCCTGATTGACCTGGCAGAATATATCACTGAAAGATCAAAATAGAGCTTGAGTTGTACAAAAATTGGCTTATTCTTATCCATCACCAATAGACGGTGGCTTTGATCCCGATTCTGCATAGCCACATGATTTTCCCGCCTTATCGGGGAAAGCTCAGAAGAAAATATCCGACAGCATGTGTCAGCATAAATTCACCTGGCATCCTCAATTCCTATTATCCATCACCAATAGACGGTGGCTTTGATCCCGATTCTGCGTAGCAACATGATTTTCCCGCCTTATCGGGGAAAGCTCAGAAGAAAATATCCGACAGCATGATACAGCCCAAAATCACCTGGCATCTCCGGTTCCCGCAGGTCAGTAAGCTGTCAGTTATTGATCTTCACTGCCATTGCCGGATCCCGCAAGATAATCTTTCAATATCCTTGCTTTCATTTTTCCTATAACTTTGACAAGATCATCAAAAGATGCTTTTTTTATAGAATCATAGGTTCGGAAATGCTTATAGAGCTTTGAGATAGTCTTTTCACCCAGTCCATGTATATTTTCAAGATTCGATCTGGCAAAACCGGATGAACGTTTCTGCCTGTGAAATGATAGGCTGAATCTGTGCGCTTCATTGCGCAGGTACTGAATCAACCTGAGTGTGGTCGATTTCTTGTCCAGATATAAAGGAACAGGATCGCCCGGAAAAAATAATTCTTCAAGTTTCTTGGCAATTGCTATTATTGCAATGCGGCTGTCAAGACCGAGTTCTTTTAAAGCTTCCAGTGCAGCATTCAGCTGGGCTTTGCCTCCGTCTACCACGATAAGTTGGGGAACAGGCTTGTTTTCATCTGTCAGCCGCCTGTACCTGCGGTATACGACCTCTTTCATTGATGCATAATCATCAGGACCTTTTACTGATTTTATATTATAATGACGGTACTCCTCCCGGCTGGGCCTTCCATCCCTGAATACAACACATGCGGAAACAGGATTTGTACCTTGTATGTTGGAATTATCGAAACATTCAATATGTCTTGGCAAGGAATCAAGACGCAGATCCTTTTTGGCCGTTTCAAGAACCGGTTCATTGCTTTTAGTATGATTCAGGGCAAGGCGTTTCTTTTCTTTTTCATTTAAGAAATAGCGTGCATTCCTGGAGGAAAGATCAAGGAGTTTTTTCTTATCGCCCCTGACCGGTATGATAAATCTGGATCCGGGAATGTCGACATCGGGTATAAACGGAACAACCATTTCACGCGAATTATTAATTTCTCTTGTACGAATTTCCGTTATTACACGTGAAAGCAGCTCTGCTTTATCCTCATTCAGTACTTTCTTTATCTCAAGTGTTTGTGACTGGATAACTGCACCGTTTACAACTTTAATGAAATTAGATACAGCATATTTCGGATTATCAATAAACGAAAACACATCAAGATTCCTTATTGCAGGATTGACTATGGTAGATTTACTTTGATATTTTTCAAGATTCTGAAGCTTCTCTTTTGTTTTCTGTGCCTCCTCAAATGCATGGTTTTTTGCCTGTTCTCCCATCCTTTTTTTAAGTATAGCCTGTACTCCCTGTATATTACCTTTCAAAATGGTTTTTATCTGCCCGATATTATCATCATATTCTGTTTCTGATTGCAGGCCCTCACAAGGACCTTTGCAATTGCCTATATGGTATTCAAGGCAAACTTTGAATTTGCCTCCCTCAATATTTTCATGGATTAAGTTGTAATTGCAGTTCCTAAGCGGGTATAATTGTCTAACAAGCTCCAGGATCGTTCTTACCGTATTTACAGAAGTATAGGGACCGAAATACAGCGACCCGTCACGAATAGGATTACGGGTAAGAAATACGCGGGGAAAAGGCTCTTTCCTGATACATATATATGGATATGATTTATCGTCCTTAAGCAAAACATTATACCTTGGTTGATATTCCTTAATAAGGTTGTTTTCAAGTAACAGTGCATCAGATTCGGTTTCTACGACAATATGATCTATTTGCCTTATCTGACGAACAAGTACACGAACTTTATTGTTGTCATATGTTTTTCTTGAAAAATATGATCCAACCCTTTTTTTCAGATCTTTTGCTTTGCCAACGTAAATGATTTGACCTTTTTTGTCATGAAACAAATAAACACCAGGTTGAGCAGGCAGATTTCGGATTGCATCACGCAGATCATCATTTATTATATCCTCACTATGAATCATAATCTTTATATTCAATGCTTTAGCATTGCATTCTTAATGTAAATGTTGATCTTAATTATGTTATGTAAATCATATGCAATCGATAAAGATAAACAAAATCACAATTAATTATTATCCCGCAAAAACAGGCTTGTATGAGAGAATTTATTAACATCAAAAAGACCCTTATCACTAATCTTCAGTTCAGGTATTACAAGGAGTGCCATAAACGACAAGGTCATAAAAGGAGCCTTAAGCTTGCAGCCAAATGATTTTGCCTGCTTTTCCAGATGCTTAAATTCTTCGGCTACTTTTTGCACATCCCTGTCTGTCATCAATCCCCCAATTTCCAATTGCAAACCATGATATTCTTCTGAAGAGGCAACAGAAAGGCCACCATGCATTTTTATTACTCCGTTGATAGCAGTGACAATATCGTGGTCATCGACTCCGACAGCGATAATATTATGACTATCATGTGCAATTGAACCGGCAATTGCACCTTTTTTTAATCCGAAACCAGATATAAAGCCCATTACGGGTTTTTGGACCAGGTATTTGTTTACAATTACTATTTTCAGAATATCTCTGTCAATATCAGCGACTGCATATCCATCCATTATTTTGGGGTCAGTTGTCAGGGAACCTGTAAATAAATCACCGTCAATAGCTTTTATTACCCGCATTCCCCCTGGAAGAGCTTCAACCTTGAGTTCTTCCCGATTAATTGGATTGCTCCGGAATTTTATGCTAAATCCGGCTCCACTTTTTTTAATAACTGCTCCTTCATCTCCATATACCTTTTCGCCATCTATATAAGTTTCAAGAACATCAAATTCCCTGATATTATTTACTATTATCAGATCTGCAAAATCTCCTTCACGGAGAAGACCCACAGGAAGTTTGTAATGATTTACAGGATTAACACTCGCTGAGCGTACCAGGTTAAAAACATTCAAGCCTTTTTGAACTCCCCTTGCCAGCAATTTATTAATATGTGCTTTAATAAGATCCTCAGGGTGAATATCATCACTGCAGAGCATCACTGAATCGGGATATATGTCAATCAGATTAGAAAATTTATCAAATCCTTTAGCAGCGCTACCTTCTCTAATCTGTATTTTCATACCGGCAGCAATTTTTTCTTCTGCCTCATTAAAATCCAGACATTCATGATCGGTAGTTATACCGTTTGAAACATATTGTTTTAAAGGTTCCCCCAGTAACCCTGGGGCATGACCGTCTATTGGCTTGTGAAATTGATGGGCAAAGGAAATTTTTCTTAAAATATCAGGATCTTTATTAATAACTCCGGGGAAATTCATCATTTCGGATAAGAAATATATATCATCTCTTTCCAGCAATTTTTTAATTCTCTTAGAGTCAATCACAGCTCCTGATGTTTCAAATTCAGTAGCAGGCACACACGATGGTGCTCCAAAGAAAAATTTAAGAGGCGCCATCCTGCCATTTTCAATCATAAAGTCGATACCCTCCACGCCTGATACGTTGGCAATTTCATGAGGATCGGCAACCACTGCTACTGTACCATATTGAACAGCAATTTTCGCAAATTCTGCAGGAGTCACCATAGAACTCTCAATATGAATGTGAGAATCAATCAGTCCCGGAAGAATATAAACTTTTAAATGCTTATCAATTTTGCGGATTGACTTAATCCTTTTTTCTCTTATAGATATTTCAGCAGGATAAATTTCTTTGGAAAATACATCCACAATGTTCCCCCTGATTTTAAAATCCTTTCTTTTCATACATATATTATTTTCATGGATCAGCCATGCTTTATTGACCTGCAGTCGATCTCACAAGCAGTATACTTCTCATTACAACTCTTCATTCATGCAATAATTGTCATTTCAATTGTTCCACGTGGAACTTAGATAGAATGTAAAATCTTTTGCATTAAAGAAAAATAATTCATAGGCAGTATTCGGGACAATTAAAGCTTCCCGTAACAAAGGTATTAAATTCTCAGCCTTATATAATTCATCCGAATAAACTTTAGTTATAAGATTGTAAATCATGCATATATATTTTGCATTTAAGTTATTTTAACATTGCATAGGGATGTATCCCCTTGTTTATTCATCTCTTTTTGTCTGACGAAGTCTGATGGGGATTCACCCGCTTGAAACTATCTGGAATTCAGGTCTTGTAAAAATTAGGTGACACAACTATTTAAACATTATTTACCTGGTATAATTCTATCAGACAATCAAATACCTTCAAGTAGCATTAAAAAAACCGCATTGATCCGGGCGGTTTATGGAATGGCCTGATCGTGTCCACTTGAAAGAGCATTCAGCGCGAAGGCCATTGATTCCCCTGATTGTAAGCCAGGACACAAACACGAGTTATTGCCTATTTTAACTGTTACCCTGGTATGTTCAACGCGTTGCGTACCTTCTGTCATAATTGTAAATTGTCTTGGGGCCGAAACTGGAAACCCAGGCAAAAGGTTCTTTAAACCTGTCATACATTAAAGCTGAAGCAGAGTCTGCGTACCGCTGCAGATAGGTCATTAAAAAATTCGCTAAAATCGGACTATCCACCACCGGAGGAGGTGGCTCTAACCCCGATTTTTACTTCGCACCATGATTTTTTTTATCTCACATGTCTTTCGGGCAAAGCCCCGCCAGGACATTACCGCGAACCGGGGATGTGGGTTTACAAGTTAAACTAATAATTATCAATATGAATCTATTAAACTGGGTGTGTCACACTTCTTTTCCATATACTCGTTGAACTCTTCTTCCGTTTTGTCAGAAAGCTCTTTACCACGATTATTTTATTTGAAAGATGGTCGGCGATCCTTTGGATTGAAAAATGTCCGGCATTATGGAGTCGTAAAACCTCATGGTATTTAATGATAAGTTATTTTTCTTGTGCATCTATCGGTGGAATTTTATTAATGCAATGTAACACCGCATAATTATAATTTAAATTAATTAGTTGCTATTTGTCCCCATTTTAACTGCATCTTTGTTCCCATTCCTACCCCGATTTTACTTGTATTCTTGTTCCCTTTATAACTCTAACGTCGTTCTCTGAATCATTGCATGTTTGATTCCTGTTAACGCTTGCATCATACGCAAGCCTGATACCAGTGGCAAAAAGAAAAGAATGAATAAATTACATTCCCCTCCGGTGATATTTAAAGAAAAGTATTTCTAAATAGCGTATGGATATAGGCCCTTTATTATCCGGCAAAGTATATTAAAAATTATGCTATCGCATAACATCCAGTAAATGTTGATTGACGGCTAAAAGATTTTTTCCAGGCAAAGCCACAACATGAACATGCCTGGATGGTGCGGGATTGTACCACGGAATAAATTCAGATTATTTACCACCAAAGGATGGTGGGTTTCTTCCCGGATGCTTTATTCGCATCGCGAATAATTTGATAACACATCGGGAAAGTCATCCTTACATGAC
>SLGC01000284.1 GCA_007123885.1 Bacteroidales bacterium
TGCATGGTGACATGCAGGGCTGTCCGTCCCGCGAGCTGTAAGGCCATGTATATTCCGGGTTATCTGCTTCTGCAGAAACACAGGGTTGCCCGCCCTGGTCTCTACGGAGAACCGGAAGGGGTAGGCCGCTAGAGGCAACCGGCGACGGTTGTCGCAGATAAATGATGGAAAATCCTGTTACAGGGTTACAGAACCCGGCTTACAGGCCTGCTGTTATTTTTTTTATACTGAACCTTCCCTGCCTACTTACAAACGGCGGTTCGGTTTGCTTATGCTTTTTAACCAACTTTTATTTCATGTCAACCGGCAGAAAATGCAAAAGAATATTTCAGGACTATCTGCTGTTTATAGCAAGATTTCCCAAAACCCCTTTTTCCGGTTCAGGATGGTGTATATAAATGTCAGTAATAATCTGGTTTTTTCACTTTATTCAGTGAACCAATCCCATTGCTGAGTTGTTTAATCCGTATTCACTCTGTTTTTTCACATTTCGTTCACAGGGATCTTTAATTTATCTTCCAGAATGAAAAATCCCGGATTTTTAAAAATGATCAGGGCTCCCTTCCTGAGTTCAATAATTGCACCTGTTTTTGCCGGAAGCTTCCTTGCTGCAAGCATAAATGGATATCTGGATATCACAGGCTTTATCCTTGTTACAATTACCGGAACAGGGTTGCATATAGCTACCAATGTGTACAACGATATATACGATACCCTGCAGGGGACCGACAAAGTGAATGTCCACCGGAATGAAGCCAGTGGTGGGTCAGGAGTATTGCTCGAAAATCCTGCTTTGATTGGAAACATGTTCTTGATTGCCCGGATTGGACTTGTTGTCGCATTTACAGGAACGGTTTTGCTGACCTTTTTGCGGGATCCGTATTTTTGGTCATATCTGTGGGGCCTGTTCCTGTTATCTGCCTTTTTCAGCAAGTATTACACTGCTCCTCCCTTCAAGCTGGCTTACCGGGGATTTGGCGAGATATCGGTATGGTTTGCATTCGGACCAATGGCTATCCTGATAGCCGCCGTGGGTCAGGGCATTGGTTTTCATCCGCAGATATTAATGCTTATGCCTGCTACCGGTCTCAGTACATCTTCAATTTTGCTGGTCGGACAAATGATTGATATTGATGCAGACCGTGAAGGCGGCAAACATGGTGTAGCATCCAGGATGGGTACCGGATTTACTTCCGGGTTATATCTGTTTGTTCAGATTGCCATTATCTTCAATATCCTTCTTATCTCATATTTCTATCCCGGAACAAGCTGGATTTTCCTTTTTGTACTTTTACCCTATCTATTTTTATTTCCCGGAGCAGCAAGAATAATTACCACTTTTCATAATGATCCCGGCCATTTAAAGAGAGGGGCTAAATTGACGGTGTTGATTCACCTTGCCTTTTCTTTACTGCTTATTGTCACTCTTATCCTTTATGTCCTGATTACTTGAAACTAACTTTTCAAAACAACCCACCAATTATTCGATAGCTGATCATCACTTCTATTCCTTGTTTCCAGGAATCAATAACATAGCGCTAATACCCAAGTGACATCCAGGGCGAATTTTCCAATTACACTTGTCTTTCCGGTAAGACCATACAGGATTCCGCCGGGCTGTTCGATACTGTCAGGTGAATATCAGAATCCGGAAAGTATAATAAAAAAAAGCGGACCTGTGGCAGAGCCAAGAATATTTACCAGGTCATTGGCGGAAAGCTGCTTACCTTTGCTGAGAAAATCCCATTTCATGAACTGTTTTTCTGCAAACGTTCCTAAAAAGGTGTCGGCAAAGCAGGCAAGGAAACCGGAAAGTGATAGTAAAACAATAATTGAAAATTGGAATTCGCCGAAAAACAGAAGATAAGAAATAGCAGATAGCGAGGAAGAACCGGCAAATGCGGCTAATGTACCTCCTGCCGATATTCCCCCGGTAAAACCCGCAGGATGCATTTTATGATCGGCTATCGAAAAGCTTTTTTTATGCATGATCTGGCCAAGTTCACTTGCCCAGGTATCTGCGGTCACAGCAGCAAGGAATGATATGAAAAAAAAGATAAATATGTCATTCAGGGTTATCAAAAACAGGACCGAACTTAGCAATGCCCAGATAATATTGGAAAAAACCTGCCATGCATTGCGGATGGATGAGGATTTTCTTTTTTTGGAAATGTAAGTATTCAGTTTAGTCAGGAATACCGAAGAGAGAAAGAAATAAAGGACCGGTATAAGCCAGATCATTCCTGGAACAGTTATAAAATAGATCCCGAGAAGAAATGCTGAAAGACTTCCTGTGCGATTCAGGATATTGAGTTTGTACAGCAAAATGCAGCCCGCGGCCATTAATAAAATTATACCTGTAAGATATGAAGGGTTTACAGGATATGTTTCCGACATCACAAAGAAAAAGGCCAGTCCGGCGGGTATTGTCAGATTATCAGAACCTTTGAAAGAAATGACTTCCAATATTACAGAAACAATAAGTGCAAGCAGAATCCATGACAGACCAAATCCTGTATGGGCAGACAGGTAAAAGTTCATAATGAGAAAGCCTGTCGCAAAAAAAGCAAGAATGCCGCCGGGGCTTTTTCTGTCGCCTCCTATCCTGAAAGTAGAATTGCTGCCCGCAATCTGACCTGCTGACCAGGCAGCTATATCGGAGATGGTCAGTATCAGGATCACTGTTCGGAAATAAAATAGAGGCTGGTCATATAATATCAGGAATGCCGTAATCACACCGGCAGGATAAAAAAGTGTACCCAGGCTTGAGTCGGGAGTTTTATGAAGGGTGTGAAAACTTTTGTAATTAAAGGTGACAAAAGAGAATAAAGCCCCTGCAATAAACAGTGCCAACAGTATATTTCTGTCCTCTATATAGGTTATTGTGAATATAAGGCTGCCTGTAATTAAATGAACCGATTTGCGGATAAGGTGAATTTTTTTTGACATTCTGATCAGTCTGTTACATTTAATAACAAAATTCAGATGTCAATTGTTTGCCTGACAAGAATCCTCTCCGAATGGCTGAAATAAGCTTTCGCCATCCATGGCCGGATTCTCCGGTCTCCCGTGCCTGACCGGTCAGGCCAGCCGGGATGAACCCGTCAATGCCGGATCATTTTATGTCTGAATTCAACCAGCCGAAAGCAGGTAATCTGATCCGGGAAAGGATAAATGCCAGGATCAGGCCGCTTATCATCTGCCATATTCCCCACCAGGCTGCCATGAAAGCCATGCCCCCGTTGGCATTGAAAATATTAAAAATAAGGATCAGCGCCAGTCCGCTGTTCTGTATCCCGGTTTCAATACTTAGCGTGCGCCTGTCGGCCTGCGGGACCCGGGCCGCCGTTCCAACGATATAGCCAGTTGAAAGGGTCTGGATATTAAGCACAAGAACCAGTAATCCTATCGGAAGTATTACACCTGTAAAATGTTCGAGATTTGCACCAAGAGCCCCTGCTATAAATGTCAGGTAAAGGATAATGGATATGATTTTGATACGTTTCATATTTCTTTTTGCAAATTCCGGGTACCTGTTAGCAAACCACATTCCGGCGATCAGCGGTATTCCCAGAAGGATAAAAACCGTTCTGGCCATTTCCAAAAAATCAATATGAACAGGGATATTCAAATGGCCGGCTTTCTGATAATAGCGAACGTACATGCCACCCCAGAAGGCAAAATTCAGGGGGGTGAAGATGGTGGCAGTAAGTGTGGCAAATGCGGTAAGGCTTACCGAAAGCGCAATGTTTGCCTTTGCAAGGGCAGAAATAAAATTGGAAATATTCCCTCCCGGACAGGCTGCTATCAGGATCATACCCATGGCTATTGAAGGAGGAGGATCTATTGAAAGTACAAGCAAAAATGTCAGTGCAGGCAAAACTAAAAACTGTGAAACAACTCCCAGAATGGCTGATTTTGGATTAGTGAATATTTTCCTGAAGTTTTCAAGGTTGATTTCCATCGCCACTCCGAACATAATACATGCCAGGGTGATGTTCATGTACAATAAGCCGGTCTGGCTGAAATTCAGCCTGATATCATCAATGGCGGAGAGTGTTTCATACATTTTGCAAAATTTTTAGTTCTTAAATATACATTAAATTTTTTCTGCGTAAAATTACACACAGACGGATGAAAGCACCGCATCCACGTACTGACCTTCGGTCTTTTTCGTGTACCACCAGTTCCGGGATGTTCTGTTCAGGGCTGTTTAGTTTAACCTGTAAAACCGCGTCGGGTCGCGGTAATGTCCTGGCGGGGCTTTGCCCGAAAGGCATGTGCGATTAAAAAAATTCGCCGTGCGAAGCAAAAATCAGGGTAAAAGCCATCTCCTCCGGTGGTGGATAATCCGATTTTAGCGAATTTATTACTGTAAACCCGATTACTTGCGGCTTAAAAGTCCCCGGGCTTTGCCCGAAAGGCCGGAGCAGGTAAATGATCAATTATAATACTTATTATTTCAGATCCTGCTTAACATTTTTTAACCTTAATTTTCAATAATAATGATATTTTAGCGCCGTTAAGTGTGGAAACATTCAAACTATCGAAACCATTGATTTAACCATTACTCAAACCATTGAAAAATGAATAAGGCAACTGACATCCAGGAACTGAATGAGCGCATCAGGAAGGAGAGCTCTTTTATCAATCTGATAAACCAGGAAATCTCTAAAGTAATTGTCGGACAAAAACATCTTACCAACAGCATGCTTATAGGACTGCTTTCAGACGGTCATATTTTAATCGAAGGAGTTCCCGGGCTTGCCAAAACATTATCAATAAGCACCCTTGCAGGAATTATTGATGCAAGGTTCAACAGGATACAGTTTACTCCCGACCTTCTTCCCGCCGATCTGCTTGGTACAATGATTTACAGCCAAAAAAAGGAAGACTTCCTGATACGTAAAGGGCCCATCTTTGCCAATTTTATCCTGGCTGACGAAATTAACCGGGCTCCTGCCAAGGTTCAGTCCGCGTTGCTGGAGGCAATGCAGGAACGCCAGGTTACCATTGGCTCAGAAACTTTTATGCTTGACGATCCTTTTCTTGTAATGGCCACACAAAACCCCATAGAACAGGAAGGAACATATCCGCTCCCTGAAGCCCAGGTTGACAGGTTCATGCTTAAAGTATTGATCACCTATCCGGAAAAAGCAGAGGAATCATTAATTATCAGACAAAATCTGAACAGTAAATTCCCTGTACCATCAAAAGTACTCACTCCCGAAGATATCGTGAAGGTCAGAAAGGTTGTAAGGGATGTATATCTGGATGAGAAAATTGAAAAATATATCCTTGATATAGTATTTTCAACAAGGTTACCTTCGGATTACGGACTGGATAAATTTGAACCCCTTATCAGTTACGGAGCATCACCGAGGGCAAGCATCAATCTTGCAAAAGCGGCCAAAGCCTATGCTTTCATTAACCACCGGGGATATGTCATTCCCGAAGATATAAGGGCCGTATGTTATGATGTAATGCGCCACCGTATCGGGTTAAGCTATGAAGCCGAAGCTGAAAACATTGTTACCGAAGACATTATAAAAGAAATTCTTGATACAGTTGAAGTGCCCTGAAAATATAAACCGCGAGATTGCCGTTAAATAAAGTCAGATTGACATGGAGGCAAAAGAACTGATAAAAAAAGTACGAAAAATCGAGATCAAGTCCCGCGGACTTTCACGTGATATTTTTGCCGGACAATACCATTCCGCTTTCAAGGGCAGGGGCATGACTTTCAGTGAAGTAAGAGAATACCAGGCAGGCGATGATATCCGTAGTATTGACTGGAATGTGACTGCCAGGTTCAACCATCCGTATGTTAAGGTTTTCGAGGAGGAAAGGGAACTAACCGTGATGCTTATTATAGATGTTAGCGGTTCGGGTGAATTTGGAACAAGGGGCATGCTCAAGAAAAACATCATGACAGAAATTGCGGCTGTTTTATCATTTTCGGCAATTCAGAACAATGATAAGATCGGTGTGATATTTTTTACTGACAGGGTGGAAAAATTCATACCTCCCAAAAAAGGAAGAAAACATATTTTGCATATTATCAGGGAGTTGATAGATTTCTCTCCTGAAAACCGGGGGACTGAGCTTTCAGAGCCTTTACGTTTTATGACAAATGCGTTGAAAAAAAGAAGCACGGTCTTTATGATATCCGATTTTATGCAACCTGATGATATTAACGGTGACCGGCAAAATGGATCTTCTTCATTTTCACATACACTTAAAATTGCTGCCAGAAAGCATGACCTGGTAGCAATCAGGATCTATGATGAGCGGGAAAAAAACTTACCTGCCATGGGCATGTTGCGTGTCAGGGATGCTGAAAGCGGGCAGCTTAGATGGATCGATACCCTTTCAGACAGAATGCGCAGTCAATATTCAGAGTGGTGGGAAAACCATGACCGGAACCTTACTGATCTGTTTATGAAGAATGGTGTTGATGCCGTTTCAATAAATACCGCCGAAGATTATGTTAAACCTCTTATTAAACTTTTTAAAAGAAGGTAGGATAAATGGATAGCACCGGAATCTCAAAAATATCGACTTTTATTTACAGGGGATCTCTGACAATCCTGTTTTCCCTCGCCCTGCTACTGACAGGTGGATCAGGCAGCATCTACGGTCAGTCGGTAAGTATTACCGCCGGTTTTGACACAACCGCCATTTCAATCGGTGAACAAACTTTCTTCACCGCGGTAATCGAGCAGTCAGAAGGTCTGGCAATAGAAATTCCTGAATCAACAGATATCTTTCCCGGTAATATAGAAGTTCTTTCTATCGAAGAACCCGACACCACACTGATTGAAAATAATAATCTGAGAATAAGCCTTTCCTGGAA
>SLGC01000327.1 GCA_007123885.1 Bacteroidales bacterium
CGCATGAAAGCCCGGGAATTACTTCACGAACACCGTCTTGATATTTGTGAACTCCCTGATGCCGAACCAGGAAAGTTCCCTGCCGTAACCGCTGTTCTTTATTCCGCCGAAAGGCAGACGCGGATCAGATCTGACCATATCATTTACAAAGCAGCTGCCGGCCTGAAGGTGGATTTCGGCAATTTCGGCCGCCCTCTCAATATCCCGGCTGAAAATCGCGGCACCAAGCCCAAAAGCAGTATCATTGGCTATCCTGATGGCATCCTGCTGATTATCGGCTTCTATTATTGCGGCTACGGGACCAAATATCTCCTCTTCATATGCAGGCATCCCCGGTCTGACCCTGGCAAGAACGGTGGGGGGATAAAATGCGCCTTCCCCGGAAGGGATCTCCCCTCCCAGCAGGCACTCTGCACCTTCACCAATGCTTCTGAGAACCTGCCTGTGCAGGTCGTTCCTCAGTGAAACGGATGCCTGCGGACCAAGGTCATTCTGCTCATCCATGGGATCGCCCATCTTTTTATCCTTCATTTCGGCCACAAACCTATTCTCAAATTCTTTTATCACCTGTTTAACGACGATGAAACGTTTCGCAGCAATGCAACTTTGTCCCCCGTTTATCAGCCTGCCGGCGGCACAGATCTTCGCTGCCGCATCAAGATCGGCATCTTCAAGTATTATATAAGGGTCGCTGCCGCCAAGCTCAAGGACTGTTTTTTTCAGCATTGCACCGGCTTTTTCTGCTACCGCCTTGCCGGCCTGTACACTTCCTGTTATTGTAACCGCCTTAACGACCGGATTTTCAATTACCGTCGCAACTTCACTGCCACCAAGCTTTAGAACCCGGAACAGATTTTCAGGTAAACCGGCATCACGAAAAAGATCTTCTATTGCCAGGGCACATCCGGTAACACTGGATGCATGCTTGAGCAATATGCCGTTCCCGGCCATAAGGGTTGGTGCGGCAAACCTGAACACCTGCCAGAATGGAAAGTTCCATGGCATCACTCCCAGCACCGTACCGAGCGGACTATAAGACACATAACTTAAGCCGGCACCGGTATCAATATTTTCATTTGAAAGAAAACCTTTGGCATGTTCAGCATAATATTCGCATACGTCTGCACATTTTTCAATTTCTGCCCGGGACTGCACTATTGGCTTCCCCATCTCGGTAGTTATCAGTTCGGAATAAATTCGTATTTTTTGCCGGAGGTTTTCAGCTGCCTTCATCATAAGGCTGCTTCGTTTGTCATACGCTGTTGCCTGCCAGTCATTCTGATCTTTTTCAGCCTTTGCTGCTATCTCCGACAGTTCCCGGCTGTTATGGCGTGCGTATTCACCTATCACATTCCCGTTGACCGGGTTAACCGATATTAATTTTTTACCGTTCATAATCTACTTTTTAAAATTTTTAACAGCCGGTTAGAATTTTTTCCTCATTTAAAGTTAGATAACTTGCATGGATTTTGTTAATTTTAAATGTGATTTATTCACCTGGGATTTATTCTCACTGTTCAACCTTCCTCAAAGACTCAATCGTCCATATTTATAATGGACCATTTGTATATTAAACTTGATATACAGTAGCAAGATTTGAATTATAAGTAAAACAACCAGTTCAAAAAATACCCTCCAATGAGTCAGACAATTTCTTTTTTTGACGCCAAACCATATGACAGGGAAATTTTCGATGAAGTGAACAAGGATTACGGCTTCGGGGTAAAATATTTCAAATTCAATCTTACAGCCGAAAATGCCGTTCTGGCGGAAGGATCCGATGTGGTTTGCGTTTTTGTAAATGATTTTATTACTGAAGAGGTTATAAATAAACTGGTTGATTGCGGAGTAAAACTTATTGCCCTGAGATGTTCAGGGTACAATAATGTAGATCTCAAGGCAGCACTGGGTAAAATAAAGGTGGCAAGGGTTCCCGCATATTCTCCCAATGCAATTGCAGAGCATACTGTGGCCCTGATCCTTACCCTTAACCGAAAAATTCACCGGGCATACTGGAGGACCAGGGATTCTAACTTTTCGCTGGTCGGTCTGATGGGATTTGATCTGCACGGAAAATATGCCGGCGTAATAGGTACCGGTAAAATTGGGAAGGTGCTGGTAAAGATACTTCTGGGTTTTGGCATGAAGGTTCTAACTTATGACCCCTATCCTGACAGTGATTTTGAAGAAAAAACCGGATGCAGCTATGTTGGTCTTGATGAGCTTTTTACCAAATCGGACATAATCTCGCTTAATTGTCCGCTTACGCGGGAAACCGAATACATGATAAACAACAGCAATATTGACAAAATGAAGGATGGTGTTATGATCATTAACACCGGCAGGGGAAAGCTAATAAAAACATCAGATCTGATCGATGGATTGAAAAGCGGTAAGATCGGAAGCGCGGGACTGGATGTGTATGAGGAGGAGGCTGAGTACTTCTTCGAAGATCTTTCCAACCGGATAATTACCGATGATGTGCTAGCGAGACTTCTTTCATTCAACAATGTGATAATAACATCCCATCAGGGGTTTTTCACCAGGGAGGCAATGCAGAATATAGCAGAAACAACCATGAACAACGTTAAGAATTTTCTGGATGGCAAAAAGGAGTTCAATGAGATCTGTTTTCAGTGCCCGGATTAGTGTACCGAAGCTGATCCGGGTGGCAGGAGCCTGCACGGGCAGCAAGGCTATCTGTCTGTCTGCCCGATATTTACTGATATGTTCATATTAAAACATTTTCCGGTTTCATATGTTATCCTTATTCCGGAAACTAAAAAAGGATTCAGTGAAAACACGAAATTATACGACCCTTACATGGAAGGTAATTCTGGCCACTATTGTCGGCATTTTAACCATGTATTCTGTGCATATTGCTATAGACCATGCATTTGAAGAGATCACAACCAACTTTGAGAAACTGGCAAAACCAAATGACAGGCTTATAGCTGTAAATGAACTCTTCAGAAAAATATCGCAGCTCAATCATGCACAGCAAATAGAGGCTGCCAGTGGAAGCAGGAATCCATCTGCCGCGTTCGAGGAGGAATCACAAGCTATTTATCCCACACTGGACTCCCTCAGGATCATGTTTAATGATGATACACTACAGTTGCACAGGATTGACGAGATAGAACAGAGACTGTCTCAGCGGGAACAAATGTTTCGGGAGTATCTTGAACTGCTGTACCTTCATAATGTAAATCCGGACCTGCAGAAGATGCTCGGTAATTTATACGAAGACAGGCCTGAACAAACGGAAAGTTCAAACAAAGTCGTGAGGCTTTATGAAACTGTTACCACTACTACTGTTTCATCTGATACTATTTTTGAAGAACCGGCCGGATTTATGGAACGCGTTTTCAGGCGGAGCCAGTCGCCTGAAATGATAGGTGTGGTTCGAACAGAAACAAGGGTGGATAAAGATATTAGAGTGATCATAGATACCATTGAGATGCAGCAGCCAAATCCGGATCCACTGCTCCCACTGCTGGAAAGTTCTCTGAGTACATTATATACAAGTCAGTTACAGCATCTTGCCCGCATCCAGAATCAGGAACTGGAATTAACAAATACGAACAGCAGCCTTATGCATGAAATAATCAGCATCATTAAAAGTGTGGAGCAGGAAGAATTTTCACGGTTGAATCTTGAAACAGTATCTGTAGTCGAAATTGCACAAAACACGATCAGCAACCTTAATTATCTGGCAGTAATTTTTATTTCAATATCAATCTTTCTTGTTATCCTGATAATAATCGATATTTTCAGAAGCAATAAATACCGCCGGCGACTCGAGCAGGCTCATATAAAGGCAAGGCATGAATCTGAAGCCAAACAACGGTTCCTGTCAAACATGAGCCACGAGATCCGCACGCCATTGCAGTCAATATACGGGTATACGGAGTATGCCCGGACAAATCCCGGACAGAAAGCCAATATTGAAGCCATATACCTGTCTGCAAAACATTTGCTGAAAGTGGTAAATGAAGTCCTGGATTATTCGAAAGTGACTTCAGGCAATATTAGCTTTGAAAAAAAGCCATTCGATCCTGAAAAGGAAATTAAAGATGTTGTATCAGCTATGCTACCACTTGCCCGGCAAAAAAATCTTAACCTCAGTTTCGAAAACCGGATTAATAAATCATATACATTGATGGGTGACCCGTTCAGGCTGAAACAGATACTGTTTAATCTGACCGGGAATGCGATTAAATTTACCGAAGAAGGCGAGGTTAAGTTGATTGCTGAATTAATTTCAACCGGAAAAGAGCATAAATTAATAATTTGTGTGAAGGATACAGGGATCGGTATTACTGAAGAGCAGTTGCCCCATCTGTTCACGGAATTTGCAAAACCAGGTTCTGATCACAACAGTACAGGATTGGGATTAAGCATAGTGCGCAAATTAATCCTGCTTCAGAATGGCAATATCGACGTGGAAAGCCAACCAAAGGAAGGTTCCTGTTTTACTGTCACCATTCCTTATGAAACCTCCGGTTTAATATCTGAAAACAGTTTAATATCTGAAACCAATATGGAAAGCAACGGTAACGGAATGACCGACTTTCGGCAAAAAAAAGTTCTGGTGGTCGATGATGATCCACTTATACTGGATCTAAGCTCAGCAATTTTGAAAAAGTACAATATCCCTCATCAGACCTTTAGCAATGGTCAGGATATTCTTGACGCTTTAAAAGCCGGTCAGGAAAATGAAAGCGAAGAATTGGTCATATTTCTTGATATACGTATGCCGGTCATGAATGGATTGGAATTATGCCGCAAGATTATGAAATTAAAGGGCAGCAACCGCAATATAAGGATTTTCGCGCTCACGGCGCAGGTGCTTTCAGATGAGCGGCAAGCTTTACTGGAAAATGGTTTTGATGATATCATTATCAAACCATTCCAGGAAAAGGATATTCTTAGCACTTTAAGCAAACCTGATGAAAAGATCGCCGAAATTCCTTCACCATTAAATATGGAGCCGTTACTGAAAATGACAGATAACAATAATGCGGAAGTCAGGTCAATTCTAAGAACAATAATGAAGACTAGCCGGAATGATCTAAAAGCCATAAAAAGATCATTCCAACAAAAGAAATATGAGGAATTAACCCTGCTTGTACACAGGATGGCAGGAAGAGTAGGACAGGCAGGTGACAGGGAATATGCATCATTGCTGCGTCGCCTGGAACGGGAGCTTCAAAACGATTTTGACCATGAAATGTTGCAAAAAAGAATTAATGAATCTCTCGAAAAGGGAGACAGGTTCATTATGGAGGTAAATAATCTGATCAGAACCGCTAAAAACGGTCAATAATTAAGACCGTACCTTTCCATTTTATCATAGAGGGTTTTGCGTGTAATGTCCAGTAATCTGGCTGCTTTTGATTTATTACCTTTTACCTCCTGAAGGATCCGGGCAATCTGTTCTTTTTCTGTCTTTTCCTGAAGTGATTTAAGATTGGACCCGGAGGTAATTTTGTGATCTTTGTATTCTTTATGGTAAACTGAATGAAACATATCTTCAGGCAGAAGTTCCTTTCCGGCTTCCGGGCCATTACAGAGCAGGACCATACGGCGTATTGTATTCCTCATTTCACGCAGGTTTCCGGGCCAGTCATAGTTTCTGAAAATTTCTTTTACTTCCGGGGAAAGACTCTGAACATTTCTCCCGAGATCGCGGTTTGCCTCCCTCATAAAATGATCGGTAAACAAGAAGATATCTTTTCCACGCTCCCGCAAGGGGGGGATGGTTATTTTGAACTCATTCAGACGGTGATAAAGATCTTCGCGAAAATCCCCTTTTTCCACGCTTGTCAGCAAATTCTCGTTGGTGGCAACTATTATTCTGAGGTCGACCGGAATTATACGATCGCTTCCGACAGGCTGAATGACTTTTTCCTGTAGAGCCCTGAGTAATTTTATCTGTACTTCATAAGAAAGGTTGCTTATCTCATCAAGAAAAAGGGTGCCTCCGGAGGCTGTTTCGAACTGCCCCCTCTTATCAATAGTAGCTCCTGTAAATGCTCCTTTAACATAACCGAAAAGCTCACCTGCTGCAAGATCTCTTGAAAGGACCCCGCAATCGATCGGGGCAAAGGTTTTTGAAGTTCTTTTACTTGCAGCATGAATTGCCCGGGCTACATATTCTTTTCCTGTGCCGCTTTCACCTTCAATAATAACCGACATTTCGGTAGGGGCAACCAGCTGGATGAATTCCTGCACCTTGATTGCTGCAGAACTCACACCTTCTACAAATTCAGGACCGTTCGTTTTTTTTATCTTTTTGCCTGCTTGCCCGTCTTGCTCAAGAGAATGATTTATTATCATTAAAAGCTCATCAGGATTAACAGGTTTAAGAATGTAATCGGTGGCTCCCAGCTTCATTGCATTAACCACCAAACGGACATCATTAAAACCTGTCATAATCACAACGGGAACATCAGGGGTTTTATCCTTTATATTCCGCAACAGGTCAAGCCCGGTCCCGTCAGGCAGCCTGTAGTCCAAAAGATACAGATCGAAGTCCTCTTTTGATATTAGTTTGCCGGCATCCTTCACGTTAGTAGCCAGATAGGCTGCAAATCTTTTCCGGGTCAGGAAAGACTCAAGCATTTGTGCATATGCTATATCATCCTCTACGATCAGCAGTTTTTTCATCTTAAATTCTCAAAATATCAAAGTTAACGAAAAAACTAATAAGATGAGCAACCAATTTACAGGTTACTTTTTAAATTTTGATATTTTGATTGTAGTTTAAGATGATCCATTTTAATTAAGTAGAGAAGTTAAACAGTCATACACGGCACACATTGAAAAAGCCGGGTTTTATTTAAAC
>SLGC01000350.1 GCA_007123885.1 Bacteroidales bacterium
AAGGTTAGCAATCAGTTGAAATTATATCAGGCATTTATGAGATGCCCACGATCAGCGACAGGATGTAAATTACGATCATTGTAACTGTTCCGAGAATAAATGTTCCCGTTGAATAAGTTTTATATGCAGTTCCCACATCCAGGTTGGAAAATTTCGAGACAACCCAGAAATAGCTGTCATTGGCATGAGATATAACCATAGAGCCTGCTCCCATAGCCAGAATTACGAATACCACCCCCATGGGTGTATCAAGACCAAGCTGGGGAAGAATGGGTACCATCAAGGATGATGTCGTGATTACCGACACAGTGGATGATCCCTGGGCTGTTTTCAGTGCTGCAGCAAGAATAAAGGGAAGCAGCAACCCCACTTCCCATCCGAGAAGGGTATCTCCCAGGTAATTACCTATGGGGGTAACTTGCAGCATGTACCCGAAAGCTCCTCCGGCACCGGTTATAGCCAGTATAGGTCCTGCCGACTTAATTGCCTCCCCGGTCCATTCACCCAGGATATCGGTATTCCATTTCCTCACAAGCACAAGAGAAATAAATACCCCGAACAGTAATGCAATCCCGGGATCACCCGCGAAAACAATAATTTCCCGGAAATTGCCGGTCCCGAACGGATTGGTGTCCAACCGGGCAAATGAGCCCATTCCTATCAGGATAATGGGTATGATAATTGGTGCAAATGAAAGTCCGGGTGAAGGAAGGGTCCTGAACCTGGAGACAATTTCCTGAAAGCTTTCCCCTGCCGGTGGCTCTGCATAATACCTGGATGCAAAATTCAGGGCCCAGTAGAGGCCGACGAATACAGCGGGTATACCGGCAATTATCCCCCAAAAAATAATCAGACCCAGATCTCCCCCGAGAACTCCGGCAGCGGCTGTCGGACCGGGATGAGGAGGTATGAGGCAGTGTATAATATATAAAGGGCCTGCCAGTGCAAAGGCCATCACCGTCATCGAATGCTTTGACAACCTGGAAAGAGCATTGTTCAGGGGACTGAGGACTACAAATCCGGAATCACAGAATATTGGAATACCAACTATATAACCGGCAATTGAAATAGCCAGCGGAGACCTTTCCTTGCCAACAAGTCGCAGGATAAAATTTGCCATGCTCAGGGAAGCCCCGGTCTTTTCAAGGATTATCCCGATAATTGTTCCTGCGATAATAACTATTCCTATTCCTCCAAGGGTATTCCCGAATCCTCCCCTTAATGCAAAAACTATTTCCTGCAAGGGTAATCGTGTGGATATTCCGACTCCTATGGCTGCAAGCAGCAGGACCAGAAAGGGATGGACCTTTAGCCTGGAAGTCATTATCACGATAAATAAAACGCTGACAAGCAAGATGATCAGCAAAACAGGTCCTTCAGTCATCGGTTTTAATTGTTGAGATTATTTCAATGGTTATTATATGTCATTAATGAGTGTTCTACCTGTACACGGGGTTGGCCGGCTCTATTCCAATTTCAGGAAGAAGGGCGGCTGTACCGACAATATCATCAACCAGGGGGAAATCAACTCCATAATCAAAAAGCGTTTTAAGCTCATCCAGGTCATCCGTGCCAAAATAATTTATACTGATCCCGTTTTCCTTTAATTTCTTTGCATACCCGGCAAAGCCGGGATAAATTGCACCCCGCAGCTGAATAAAGTCCGCCTTCATATCAATGGTGCCCTTTACATAATCGATATTTCTTTCCCGCCGGTCCATATTGCATATAAGTACTTCAGGTACGGATTCTCTCGCCATACGGGCCGCTCCGGCACTGCAGGCAAGAAAAGCCTGATGAAGGCGCCCCTGTTTTTCAAGTTCCAGGGCCACAAGCGAACCCATAATATCATCACCTTTTATATGAATATTCAACCAGATATTCACCGGCATAATTTCAAGGACTTCATTTAAGGTGGGTATTTTTGTATTTGAAAATCCGGGTGATTTCCAGCCGCCTGCATCAAGCTTCCTGATCGCTTCGAAGGTAAAGTCTGTTATCCTTCCCGTGCCATTTGTTGTGCGGTCAACAGTATAATCATGAATGACAACGATCTTGTTGTCACTTGTAAGCTGAACATCAAATTCGATCATATGTGCACCGGATTCCAGTGCTGCATGAAATGCAGGAAGAGTATTTTCAGGATGTGTTTCCATTGCACCCCGGTGCGCACAGAGACCTCTTGAAGGCATTATGACAGGATCCCCGGTGGTATTCTTATTTTGACAGGATGTTATAAAAAAACAGCAGATTGCTGATATATAGAATATATATAATGTATGCTTTAACGACATGCCTGCAATTTTTAAAAATGCAGTTTAATAGTTTTTAAATTTAAAAGCAAATTATTCTGAAGATTCAAAGATTCGCAGGGCAGGATGTTTTTATTGCAAATTTAGATAAAAAAAGACTCTGCCCGTCAAAGAGAACTAATAAAACTTTGCCGGACAGGGCCTTCCCACCATTAACCTAACCTCAAACCATAAACCCAACCTCAAACCATAAACCCAACCTCAAACATTAAACCATTGTTAACCGCTTTAATGAAAAACAAAAACCCTGCCTTCTTATCCGGAAAAAATCTTTTTTATTTTTTTTAAAAAAAATCCGGGCGCTGAAAGGTGTCAATAAAAAAAATTTCTGCTCCAAATGTCAGGTATATCAACGGAAACAAATGGAGCGGAATAGTAAACAGCACTGCAGGTTTTGTTTTTTATTTATTCAATCCGGGTGACTTTTTATTTGAGTTTGAAAAATTATCCGGTATAAAATCCACATTTATATGTGATTTATTTCAACAATGTGTGTCTACAAATTCTACATCCATCCGAAGTTACCCGGCCCGGTATGAACAATCAGCCTTTTTTACCGGAACATTATTTGACCGGATGCTATCATATTTTATATATGAAAAATGGAAAAAATTAACTATCTTTCCTCTTTATTGAGCGATATTCAAAATTATCTTATTATATAAACTTATATTAACCCTAAATTCTCAGGACCATGCCAATAGAAAAAGTCTGGATAATTGAAGGATGCACAGCCTGCGAGGTATGTGTAGATATTTGCCCCGAAGTATTTGACCTGCCCGATGATACTGCAATTGTCAAGGAAGGTGTTAATTATGACGATTTTGCAGAGGAAATAAAGGAGGCTGCAGATAGCTGCCCGGTAGAAGTTATTAAATATGAGTAATCCTGAATCCATTTCCTGGTCATACATGCCGTTTGAGTAAAGCCCGGCCATGATATTCCTGCATTTGTTACAGACCTCTCAGCTTCAAAACAGCATTATGATCCCTGGAGTGATTTGAACATTGAAGCGGTGTTATTACATTATTTTTCCTGCTTGTTCACCAATTAACCATGAGGTGAGTTTTTTGTCATATCTCAGATTGACCGCATATGTCTGAAAATAGGGCATTCAGATATGTAAAAAATTCGCTAAAATCGGACTATCCACCACCGGGGGAGGTGGCTTTAACACCGGTTTTTGCTTCGCACCTTGATTTTTTTTAATTGCACATGCCTTTCGGGCAAAGCCCCGCCAGGACATTACCGCGACCAGAGGACGCGGGTTTACAAGTTAAACTAATTGTTGTTTTTTTGTTGAAATTTTACACAAGTGATGATCCGTGTAAACATTTTCCTGTTTTCCCGCGATAGCCGGCATAACAGAAATACCCCGGAATTACAAAATATCAGTACAGTTCAATAGCCTTAACCCCCTTCCTCTCCAGGACTTGTTTTTCGGTTCAATTGTTGCATCACTTACAAATGTTGGGATTTGAAAAAAATGTCTAACTTAAATAAAAGGAGGAACATACTATGGCAATTAATTTTAATAAATATGCAGAAGAAGGCAACCTGTTTGTAAAAAAGCTTGCCAAAAGCCTTGAGCATCCGGAAGAGATTGGCAGGACAGGCATAGTTTTGCGTGCTGTTCTTCACACTCTCCGGGAAAGGATAACCATTAGCGAGTCATTGAATATGATCGCCCAACTGCCCATGTTCATAAAGGCTGTTTATGTAGATAACTGGAAATACCGGGATAAGCCGGTACGTCTTAACAAGCAGGAATTCATAGAGGAGGTGGAAAGGCACCAGAAGCAATACGGCGAATATGAATTCAGCTGGGATAAATCGACCGAGGATATAGTAAAGATCGTTTTAAGGGAACTGGGGACCTATATCACCAGGGGAGAATTTGAAGATATCATTGCCCAGTTACCGGCAGATATTGAAGAATTGTTCCGCGAAAGCATGCATCATCAATAAAATTTCCGCACAATGGCTTTTGAAATAACCAGTCCGGCTTTCGAAGCGGGAGGCAGGATCCCGGCAGCCCATACCTGCGATGGCGATGATGTATCCCCCTTATTGAGGTGGGATGGTGAACCCGGAGATACAGTGACCTTTGCCCTGATAATGGAAGATCCGGATGCCCCCGGAGGAACATTTACACACTGGATTGTCTACAACTTACCCGGCAATTGTCATGAACTTGAAAAGGTTGTACCAATTAAAAGACATCTTGATAACAAGGCCATACAGGGTAAAAATGATTTCGGCAAAATTGGTTACAGGGGACCCTGTCCCCCGGGTGGAAGTGAACACCGCTATTTTTTCAGGATCTTTGCATTGAAAAGGAAGCTTCCGCCTGAATCAATTGATAATGGTACTGAGTTTTATGAGGCAATCAAAGGGATTGTTCTTGATAAAGCTGAATATATGGGAACATATTACAAAAAGACATAAATATATTATTGTTGAACCTTTAAAACCTGAAAATTATGGCACAACTTTCAAAATTTAATCCATGGTACCCGTCTTTCATGGAAAGATTCATGGAAAAGGACTTTAAAAACCTGCTTCAGACTGTTAGTCCCGAAGCAACGGTACCTGCAGTAAATGTAAGGGAAACCGAAAATGAGTTCCTTGTCGAGGTAGCCGCACCCGGTATGAAGAAAGATGATTTTGATATTGAAATGGAAGACAACACCCTTATCATATCATGTGAACGCAGGGAAGAAAAGGAGGAAACCGAAGAAAATTACACCAGGAAAGAATTTAATTACCGGTCATTCCACAGGACATTTGATATTCCCCGTCACATGATCAACAGGGACGGGATAGATGCCAAATATGAGGATGGCATTTTGTTCATACATCTTCCTAAAACGCCGGAGGCAAAGACAAGGCCCCACAGGAAGATCAAAGTAAATTAAAGGATGTGGGTGCCATAAATCTGAAAAGCCATTCAGCCTGCACAGCCGGATGGCTTTTTCATAAAATGGTCCGGGCGAACATCAGTCCGGCAAAAATTATGAAGGAAGCTTCCCCGGGATTAAAGCATGTTACCTGCAAGAGAGACAAGAGTTATCTCTTTTATTCCATTGGCAATCCCTCTTCCTTCCATTCCTTTTTGCCCCCGCCATAATGATAAACGTTGGTAAATCCAAGGTCTTCCAGCTTCTTTCCGGCAGAAGGACTGGCAGTGCATTCGTAATTTGAACAATATACCACTATCGCATCGTCCTTTGAAAAACGTTTCCTGGCCTCGGCGCCGATCTCTTTCAGCGGAATATTGATTGCACCCTTGATATGTTCCTTTTCATATTGTTCTCTGTCAAGAACCTCGATCAGGGTGACTTCATTGTTTTCAAGCTTTTTCTTTAATTCATCAAATTTGATTTCTTTCATGAGTTCTGTTTTAGTTTAACTATCTATCCGTTATTGGAAAGGCACACTCTTTGAAGATGTATATTACTTAAAAACAAATTATGGAAGAAAATGATCAAAAACTGAAGGAATATTTTGAGATACTTGTACAGAATGTAGAAAAAGGCGATACATATTCCATCACTTTCAAAGATAATCCGGAACCTTATACGGGCATTCCAATGATCCACCGGCTGGAGGCCGACAAGAACAAGTTTATCTTCCAGGTTATCCGTCCTGAAAAATACAAGGGCGTACATGAATGCAAGATCCAGGACATAGAGAAAATGGAAAAGAGATAAGCTCCTCACCACACATGCATTCCGGGCGTTGGCCCCGCCAGACATGCCCGCGCCAAAGGGTGCGGGTTGATAAAAAGTTACTAAGCTGCGAATTCAAAATAATTAAAACCGAATCATTATGCTGAGATCCGTTAATCCTTACACTAATGAGATAATCGGCGAATATGAGCCGCTGAGCATTGAAGATCTTGACAATAACCTTAACATTGCCCAGCAGGGCTTTACCGTATGGCGCAAGACCGGATTCAATGAACGCAAACAGTTTCTGCTGAGCCTGGCTTCGGCGCTCAGGGATAACAAGGATGACTATGCCCGTATGATCACCCTTGAAATGGGAAAAGTAATTAAAGAATCAAGGAAGGAGGTTGATAAATCGGCCATGGTCCTCGAATACTTTGCAGAATATGGTGAAAGCTTACTGGCAGAGGAAAAAACCCGGGCAAAAGGTGGTGAAGGCATTATCATCTATGAACCAATGGGTGTTATTTTGGCGATCATGCCATGGAATTTCCCCTTCTGGCAATTCTTCCGGTTTGCCGCCACAACATTGATGGCAGGAAACACCATCATCCTGAAACATTCTTCAAAAGTTCCTGCCTGTTCAAAAAAAATTGAAGAGGTTTTTGAAAAAGCCTGCTTCCCGGGAGGTGTTTTCCAGAACCTTATTACATCTTCTTCCATCATCAACAATATTGTTAAGGACTTCAGGGTACAGGGCGTTAGCCTTACCGGAAGCGTTGAGGCGGGTGCAAGTGTTGCCATGCATGCAGGTAAAAATATCAAAAAGGCGGTCCTGGAACTTGGCGGCAGCGATCCGTTCAT
>SLGC01000064.1 GCA_007123885.1 Bacteroidales bacterium
ATGGAATTTTTACCTTGAACACTATATGGCTGAACGCAGTCCTTTCCCGGTATATGGGAATGTCGTAAGATGGATGCAGAGAGATATGACAGGGTTGGCCGATGATGTACAGATAAGCTATGTACTCTCAAATCCCGGCCACAGGTGGCCGGTTGAGATCATAAATGGACGGGAAGACAAATTGCTGGTAACCCGGCCGGTATCAGGTAACACATATACAGTCAGTCCCGGTATAGTTGAGGGACCGGAACTTATAGTACCTTTCTCAACTGATGTAATGATTGCAGCGCTGGAATTACTCAGCGATACTCTGCGAACGGAAATAGGAATTGTAAACGGAGATCATTTACCAGCACCCAACAATCAACATGAATTGCATCCTGACGGGATATTCCACGGTGCTGACTGCTGCAATCCAATCCGGGAAGATTTTTTTACCGGTTATATAGAAGACGATCAGGACAATCAATGGAAAACCATTTATTCCAGGGAGGCTGATTCCCTTTTCCGGCCAATGATGATTTACAGTCATAATTTGTTTGCCGAACAGATACTGCTCATGGTAAGTCACAGGATTTTCGGCGTTATGGATGAAACCAGGGCAATAGAATTCCTGCTTGAAAATGATCTCGGTGAAATGCCGCAAAAAGCCAGGTGGGTTGACGGAAGCGGACTTAGCAGATATAATCTCTTTTCTCCATTGTCCTTTGTATGGTTACTGGAAAAAATGAAAGATGAACATGGATGGGAAAGGGTCAGCCGGTTATTCCCAACAGGAGGAGAAGGTACTCTTGGTGATTACTATCTGGGGAACAAGGGGAATATATTT
The DNA here is from genome assembly GCA_007123885.1 of Bacteroidales bacterium. GTDB lineage: Bacteria > Bacteroidota > Bacteroidia > Bacteroidales > PUMT01 > PXAP01. Next base: position 830 of record SLGC01000064.1, read on the forward strand.
GCAAAGACCGGCACACTGGGAGGCAATGCTATAGCTCTCAGCGGCTACCTGGTTACAGAGGGGGGAAGGACACTGATTTTTTCCATTCTGGTCAATAATCATAATAAAGAAAGCAGGGAGCCAAGAAAAGCCGTGGAAGAATTTTTGAAGGAAATCATATCCCGGTATTGAAACAGATAATAAAAACCGGGTAAAGTCCCGGCCGGTAATATTTGGATATGATACCCGAATATTTTACAAATTTTAATAACCAACAGATTATTAACCTTGAAAACTGAATTTTTATGGAAAAAAGAACCATGTGGTTTCTTGATCAAAAGGACATGCCCGAAAAATGGTACAACATCCAGGCAGATCTGCCTGAGCCACTGCCTCCTGTCCTTCACCCCGGAACCGGCAAGCCTGTTGGGCCCGAAGACCTGGCTCCGCTTTTTGCTATGGAACTTATTAAGCAGGAAGTAAGCCAGGAACGGTGGATTGAAATTCCCGAAGAGATACAGGATATATATCGTACATGGCGGCCTACCGCATTGTACAGGGCATACAATCTTGAAAAAGCCCTTGACACTCCTGCAAAGATCTATTATAAATATGAGGGCAGCAGTCAGGCAGGAAGTCATAAATTGAATACTGCCGTGGCGCAGGCTTATTATAACAAGAAGGAGGGAATCAAACGAATTGCGACAGAGACCGGCGCCGGCCAATGGGGGAGTGCCCTGGCTATGGGCTGCTCTTTTTTCGATATCGAATGTAAGGTATATATGGTAAGGGTAAGCCATGACCAAAAGCCTTACCGTCGCATAATGATGGAAACATGGGGTGCAAACTGCGTTGCAAGTCCCAGTAACGATACCAAAACTGGCAGGGAGATGCTGAAAAAGTGGCCTGATTGTCCCGGAAGCCTGGGGCTTGCCATCAGCGAGGCAGTGGAGGATGCTGCAAGCCGGGATGACACACATTACTCTCTCGGAAGTGTTCTTAACCATGTTCTTTTACATCAGACAATAATAGGTGAGGAGACAATAAAACAAATGGAAATGGCAGGTGCTTATCCTGATATTATAGTAGGATGCGTTGGCGGTGGTTCAAATTTTGCCGGACAGGCACTTCCCTGGATGAGGGATAAGATAAGCGGAAAGAGTACCGGCATGCGTATTATTTCCGTTGAGCCGGAAAGTTGCCCGAAAATGACACGCGGGAAATATGCATACGATTTCGGCGATGTTGCCGGAATGACACCCCTGCTGAAGATGCACACCCTGGGACATACATTCATTCCGCCCTCAATACATGCCGGTGGATTGCGTTATCACGGCATGGCACCTATAGTCAGTCATCTTAATAAACTGGGGTTGATTGAAGCACAGGCAGTCCATCAGTCGGGAGTATTTGAGGCCGCAATAATGTTTGCCCGTACCGAGGGCATCATATCTGCACCTGAAACATCGCATGCTATCCGGGTAGGTATTGATGAAGCAATAAAATGCAAAGAATCAGGCGAGGCAAAAACCATCCTTATTGCTCACAGCGGCCATGGCCATTTTGATCTGGGTTCTTATGCCAAATACCTTGGCGGGGAAATTATGGATTTTTCCTATCCTGAAGAGGAGGTTAACAGGGCTTTGCAGGAGCTGCCTGAAATTTAACCCGGTAGCTGAAAAACAGTCCCGCGAAGCTCCCGGTTAATTCCGGCGTAGTTAATGTATTCCCGGCACTGTTTTCATCGCTGTCTGACAAAATTCCATGTCATCTGCAGGGAAATATAAACGGATGGAGCACCCGTTTTGGGAGGCAACTTTCTAAGCCCGGTTCCCATCAGTGGGGTAATTCATTTTGTAACAGAACATCCGTCGAGGCAATTTGTTCTATAACTGCAACATGCAGTGGGAGATATTAATGGCCGGGACTTTTTAAATGCCTGATAAGGAATATGCCTGCCAGCAGCATCAGGGCTGCAAGCAGGAAAGAATAGGTATATTTGCCCGTAAAGTCGGCCACCATGCCGCCCATAATCGGTCCTACGATTCCCGCGGTACCAAAGCCGGTGAATATCAGTCCGTAGTTCACTCCAAGATTCCTGAGGCCGAAGAAATCGGCTGTCGCAGCCGGGAAGAGGGCAAAAAGAGCACCATAGGCCAATCCTGCTATTATTGATCCGGCAATCAGCGAGGGTATGCCCTGGTAAAATGAAAACAGCAGCATGTTAAAAGCCTGAATTGAAAACACAATTAAAAGGGCATTGGTACGTCCTGTTATATCCGATAAAGACCCCGCTACAATACGGCCAAGTGCATTGAAAACGGAGAGGATGACCACCAGGATAAAACCGGCCTGCCACCCGGCCTGCACAGATGCAATGTTCGCCAGATGACCGATCAGCATCAGTCCGGCAGCGGAACCCATAAGGAAGGATGTCCACAGGATGATGAAAGTCTTTGATCGCAACATTTCCTGCCATGTATAATCATTCAGGGGCATTAACGGTGATTCCCGTTTCGGTGCGGCGGTAGCATGACCGGAAGGTGGATTACGAAGGATAAGGGAAAGCAATGATATGCCTGCCAGTGAGAAAATGCCAATGATGAGGAAAGTATTCGCGATACCATAATTTCTGAGAAAAATCTCGGTAAGGGGTGCCATATATACAGGTGAAAGCCCTATCCCCGAAACAACAATACCTGCGATCAATCCCTTCTGTTCGGGCCTGAACCATTTGATGGCACAGGGTGTCCCGGCAGAAAACCCAAGCCCTATGCCCGTACCGGTGATAGCACCAAATGTTATCATCATTATAAATGGGTCAAGTGCTAAAGTGGATAAAATGAGACCTGTACCAACCAATATCCCCCCAAAAAACGCAACAGGCCTCGGGCCATAAGTATCCTGGGCTTTTCCCGCGAAGATCATTACAATGGAAAATATTACCAGACAAACAGTATAAGGGAGAGAGGCCTCGGTATTTGTCCACCCCCACTCATCGACCAGAGCCTTCTGGATCAGACTCCATGAATACAGCAAGCCAAGTATAAGGTTAATCCCAAGAGCAGCAAGTGCAACTACCCAACCTTCTGTGATAGGTTTTCTCATAAAATGGAACAAATATAATCTACCCCGGCAAAACAATAACCATTGCTGTCGGGAAAAGCGGGATGGGAGGGTCAAGGAGTTTCAGTTAAGTGCAAAAAATCGCGCTCCCGGTTGAGGTCATATCCTGAGAGTGCATGGCCCTAAGGACATTTAAAAGAGGAAAATTCCCGAGGCGAAGCAAAATCAGGGCTAACGCTACCATCCAGCTTCATTCGACCGGTTCCAGCCTGTAAACTCCTCCTTCACTTTCATCGGTGGCAATGTAAATGAGCCCGTCGGGCCCCTGCCTGACGTCCCTTATACGCCCTATCTTTTCGGGGATGAGGATTTCGTGATGGGTGACAATCCCATTTTCAAGCACAAGCCTGTATATCCTTTCAAGAAGAAGTGATCCTGCAAAAAGATTTCCATTCCAGGCCTTGAATTGATCACCATTAAAGAAGGTTAATCCTGAAGGAGCCATTGAATATTCCCAGACAAAAACCGGAGGAGTTACACCGGGCGCATCACGTCCGATTCCAATATGTTCACCTGTAGAATATTCGGCCCCGTAAGAAACTTGAGGCCATCCGTAGTTGTTTCCTTTTTCAATCCTGTAAAGCAGGTCCCCTCCGGAGGGACCATGATCAAGTGCCCAGATCTCACCTGTGGCGGGATCAATTGTCATACCCTGATTATTGCGGTGACCAAATGAATAGATTTCGGGCCGCAGGTTTCCCGGGGGAGTATTTACAAAGGGATTATCCGGTGCGGCACCACCATCTTCCAGAAGCCTTATCACTGATCCTGCCGGGTTGGTCAGATCCTGGGAAGGATGCCTTATTCCCCGGTCGCCTATGGAAAACATCACCGTTCTGTCGCCGGGAAAAACAATACGGGATCCGTAATGCCTGCCTGGTTCCGTTCTTGGGATCAGGGTGTATATGGTTTCCAGTTCGACCAGGTCTGTACCGTTTTCATGCAACCTTGCACGTGCAAGGGCAGTTCCGGTGGCCCTGTGGTTATCCACTCCATCGGCATCACCCGGACTGGAGTATGTGAAATATATCCATCCGTTGTTGTCATAATCCGGATGCACGGCTACATCCAGCAGGCCTGCCTGGCTTCCACCCTGGGGAGCTGTTCTCTGGTCTTCCTCGTGATGGATCGGTGGTAAATTATTTAACCGGGTTACATTATTACCATCGACCAGATTCATCCTTCCGGGCCTTTCGGTAACCAGCATGCGTCCGTCAGGCAGCCACCCGATTGCCCACGGATGCTCAAGACCTTCAACAACGCGTACTATCCTGAAGTTAACTTCCTCGCTCTCGATCAATGGCTCCACAACCTGTTCCATTACCCTTGCCTGTGCAAATAAACTATTCCCAACTCCATTAAGAAGTAAAATGAATAACAGGCCCAACCAGAATTTCTGACTCATTTTCTTATATGTCTTCATGCTGCAATGTTTAGTGGTTAATATTATAATACTATCGGCCGGAACGTAAGAGGTTCAGATAGAGAACAAGACTGGCAATGATTTGTTTAAAGAATTGCGGACAGGCTTTTTTTCCGGAAAGATCCGGATAGAAAATCTTTACTGATCAGAAGAAATGTGTTTCCTGCCGGTCATATCTTTTTGATCAATTCTAAATGTCAGGTTTCTGGATATTTCAAGATAATTTTTATGCAGCACCTGCCTGTTTTCTCCTCCAAGATAAATATGGGCCATAATATAGCTGTAACTATCTGCATGATGAATAGCCAGTCCTCCCAGGTTGGTATTTTTTGGACAGTGATGAATATTTCCAGACCGGGAAATTTTCTTTTCATTGTCCCGAGTTCTTCTTCCGAAGGAACCTGAACGACTCTTCCTGCTGTGAATGAGCGGATCATAAAATGCCCGGCAACTCTTGCCTTGCCTTCTGATCCAAGTTCTTTTGGTTTTCTGTTAAGTGCCAGGTTCAGCATGATTCCATGATGTGAAATGCCATGAACCTTCTCGAAAAGATCAGTAAAAGCCTGCGAGATCCTTGGATTGATTTCCAGGAGAAAAACTTTCTTTTTATCAAAATTATAAAAAAGGTCTGCATTGAAGGCACAGTCAGAAAGTCCAGTCTGGCGGACAGCCCTTTGCACTACCTCTTCCACTGATGCCTTTGCTTGTTGTGGCAGGGATGACGGATATTCGTAACCTGTAACTGAAGATCTGCCTTCTGCCCTTATTACATCTACTATCCCATAAACAATTATTTCACCACCAAATGCATACCCTTCAGCAGTAAATTGATGGCCGGATACAAGACTTTCGGCAATCATTTTTTCAGGCATCCCGGCAAGCTGGTGCATACCATATTGTTCAAGTATAAACCTGAATGGCAGGTCAAGATAATTTATAAGGCGGCGAACTCTTTTCATGTAATTACTGAATTGATCGTGGTTGTCTATCCGGTATGCAAGATACGAATGATAGGATTTAATGGGTTTTATCCAGAAGGGGACAGCAAGGTTGATCAAGACCCAATACAAAAACATTTTTTTTTCGTATCATGCAAAACAATGTATTTTATAGACTGTGCCCCAGATTGTTCTCAGAAGAGTAATCCAATAGTAATTTACATCGAATTACATGAAATACCAATACTCCGGAAGCGAATTAAATTTTTCATAATGGATCTATATCCGAAAAACTGCCGTGCTACCGGATAAGTTTTTTAAAAAATCATGGCTGGTTGATTTTATTTTATTTTCTTGCATAACGTGCTTAAGATTGTTCTTTTATAGTGAGTTAATATTTTTTTAATTAGTTTTACAAAATGGCACAATATAACCATGCCAAACTGTATGAAGCAGCATGATTAGCGTTAACGGCATGTTGTTAATTTCCGACCGGTGAAAGAAATAAGTTTATTAAATAACAGTTAATACATATTATGAGAAGATCAC
>SLGC01000292.1 GCA_007123885.1 Bacteroidales bacterium
CAATTGATGGGAAATTCATGTACATTTCTTCTGTAAAAACAAGAGTCAAAATTTCGTGAAAAAGTTACAAAATTTTGACTGACAGAAGGAACCGCTTCGCTTTAACATTAATTTTTTTCATGTGTCTGTGTGTAATTTTACGCAGAAAAAATTTAATGTATATTTGACGCTTGTTGAATATAACAGTCAAAAATTAACAAGTGTCTCAAAAGAAAGTTGTTATTATTACCGGAGCTTCTTCCGGCATTGGCATGGCCTGCTCCCGGGAATTTGCAGCAAGGGGTTTTAGCGTTGTGCTGGCAGCAAGGAGCTATGGCCAGATTGAAGACCTTTCCATTCAATTGGAATCAGAAGGGCTTGATGCCTTCGCCGTAAAGACTGACGTAACAAAGGAAGCAGATTGCCGCAACCTGATTGATGCGGCTATAGCAAGATATGGAAGAATTGATGTATTTGTAAATAATGCAGGAATATCAATGAGAGCAACGTTTGACGAGGTTGACCTGCAGGTCCTTAAAAAACTTATGGATGTCAATTTTTGGGGTACGGTGTATTGTACGAAATATGCCTTACCTCATCTGCTTGAATCCGGAGGATCTCTGGTCGGTATATCATCTATTGCAGGTTATCAGGGTCTACCCGGAAGAACCGGATACTCCGCTTCAAAATTTGCCATGCAAGGGTTCCTGGAATCAATAAGAACGGAAAATATGGAAAAAGGGTTGCATGTTTTAATTGCGGCACCAGGTTTTACTTCATCCAACATAAGAAAATCGGCACTAACTTCAAAGGGAACGGAGCAAGGCTCATCTCCAAGGACCGAAGAAAAAATGATGCCTGCCGAAAAGGTAGCAGTTTATATATATGATGCTGTCATGAACAGGAAACGTACCCTGGTTCTTACATTCGCAGGTAAATTAGCTGTCCTGATAAAAAAGCTCTCACCTGGTTTGCTTGACCGGCTTGTACTTAAGAATTTTGCAAAAGAACTGGGATTTCCATTATAATGATTAACTATGTATTCTTTTGATTACACGGTTCGTGTACGTTATGGTGATACAGATGCTATGGGAGTCGTATATTATGGTATCTATCCACTGTATTATGAAACAGGAAGAACCGAGATGATGCGTCATCTTGGCTTTGCATACAGAAAAATGGAAGAGATGGGAATAATCATGCCTGTTATCTCATTGAACTGCCATTACAAAAAACCAGCGCACTATGATGATCTTCTGACCATAAGGACCATAATCAAAGAAATGCCTGAGACCAGGATAGTTTTTGATTACGAGATTTACAACGAAGAAGGGGAATTGGTTAACCAGGGAGCAACAACACTTGTTTTTGTCGACAGGAAAAAAGGCCGCCCCATGAGAATACCTGAGTTCCTCGCCAATGTCCTTGAGCCCTGCTTTGTAAGAGGGAAGGGCATCCTTTAATAAAACGGTTCCGATGGTGAAATTAAATACCAGATTCACTTCCGGGATGATAAATTTTTATCATCCTGTAATGAAACGGGTTTTTATTCGTCTCTCTGTAATAGATACGTAATCGAAACTTTTAAAACCTTGCAAAATGCTAAAAATAACCCTGCTTATCGGCATGTTTATCCTCTCTCCGGCTTTAAATGCCGGTCAGGATATAATTGAAAATGTCTTTCAGAAATACTCCGGACTTGAAGGAGCTACAAGTGTCCGGATATCGGGCGACCTGCTCAGGATGCTGGCAGATATGGATAAAAGTGATCATGAACTGAATAAAATAGCGGCCTCGGTCACTTCCATCACAATCCTTCATGCACCTGAAGCACTCGTGAAATCGAGGGGCCTTGATTTTTACAACGAAGTTATGCCCGGTATTCAGACAGAAAATTACAATGAGATCATGCGAGTTCAAAAACCCGGTCAACAGGTTCTGATAATTGCAGACGATACAGACGGTATAATCAATGAGCTTATCATGGTAGTCGGGGGTGCCGGCGACAATACACTGATCTGTATCAGGGGCAAACTGGACATGAATCAGCTTTCCTCACTTGCGGGCATTGATGCCCCAGGCATGGATCAGTTTATTAACCTGCAAAACCAATGACCGGCTAAAATTCTTTAATCAACATAACGGGGTGTAATAAATCGCCCGGAAAATCGTCATTAAAGCAGCATGGATGCAAAGGAGTTTAAAACGGAGGTGTTGCCGATGAAAAACAAACTTTACAGGTTTGCGTCACGCCTGCTGGACGATGCTGAAGAGGCACAGGATGCTGTTCAGGAAGTATTTATAAAACTGTGGAATATGAGGGATAGATTACATACCCTGAATTCTGCCGAGGCTTTTGCAATGACGATTACCAGGAACTATTGCCTGGACAGGATAAAAGCCCGTAAAACAGTATCGGTGGAACAAACAAAGAGCCTTCTTTTTAAAGAGGACAAAAATGAAAACATTGAAGAGCGAACCGAGCAAAGGGACACGCTCATGCATGTCAGGAAGATTATGGCTTTATTGCCTGAGCAACAAAGAATGATCATCCATCTCCGGGATATAGAAGGCTATGAATTTGAAGAGATAGAACAGGCACTGGACATAAATCTCAACACCATCAGGGTTAACCTGTCACGTGCCAGAAAGAAACTAAGAGAAATCTACATTAATTCGGAACAAAATGGACCTGAAAAAAGCAAAAGCTTTACTGGCTGATTATTACGAAGGCCGGACCAGCAGGGAGGAGGAGGCAAATCTGAAGGATTTCTTCACTAATGAGAAGGTTCCTTCCGAAATGGAAGCCGATCGGCTGCTTTTCCTTTCTCTCACAGAATCTTCCCGGGAAACCCTTCCTGACGATCAGTTCGACGAAAAACTGTTCGCAGCCATCGCTGAACAGGACCGGCAAAATTACAGTATAAGCAGCAGGAAATTAAATAGCAAATCCCTGACAAAACGTATGATCATTGCTGTAACCGGAATCGCAGCGAGTATTCTTATCCTGGCAGGCAGCTATTTCATGCTGATAGAAAGAGAGGTGGACGAAGGACTTTTTGCCGGCGAAGAATATACTGCCGATGAAACAATGCTTGCCTATGAAGAAGCCAGGAATGCACTTTTTCTGGTTTCCCGGGTCATGAACAGTGGTACAGCCAAACTGGAACCGTTATCAAAAATGGAAGAAGCTACCCGCGATTTGCAAATGATAAACAAGTTTCACCAGGGGGCAAGTGAACTGCATGCATTGTCTAAATTCGATGAAGCGGTTACTTCTTTGGGCAGAAATTAATATTTTCTTTAATTAAAATAAAAAAACTGATGAATCCCACATGGTACCAGGTAACACAAAAATGCACAAATAAACCTTATGGATACATACGTTTGAAATGCTCGATATGATTTACATGCAAAATATAATAATTGACAATAAATTAGATAACAATACTTTATTCGTATGAAAACACTCGTAGTCTTTATAGCACTTATCATCGTGCCGCTTTTTGCTGCTGCACAGGCAAGTCCCGCAGATAAAATTTTTGAAAAATATTCAGGCCGTGAAGGATACACATCGGTATATATTTCAAAATATATGTTCGGTCTTTTTTCCGGAATGGAAACCAAAGACAAGGAAATTGAAAACATACTGGGAAAACTAACTGGCATAAGAATTCTTGCCTCCGAAGAGAAGCAGTCCGCCGGAGTAAACTTCTTTGCAGAGATCATGAAAGAGCTGCCCAGGGATCAGTACCAGGAACTTATGGTAATCAAGGAAAAAGGTCAGGACTTCCAGTTCCTTATCAGGGAAAAGGACGGGCTCATCACGGAACTGCTGATGGTGGCAGGCGGCGAATCAAATAATGCCCTTATCAGCATCCAGGGCAATATAGACCTGAATACCATATCAAAACTTTCCAGGTCGATGAATATCGGGGGACTGGATGCTCTTGAAAGGATTGAAGAGTGAATAGGTTAATAAATACAGTGTGTCAATGCAGAATTTCAGAATCTTTTTTCCGGGCTTGTTATCATTAATGATCCTGCTCCCGGCATGCACAAATGAACCCCGGAGTTTTGAAGAGGAGGTTCGTCATGTTTACCACGGCCAAAGAGGCTTCTATTACGTGAAAATACCCCCGGCCCTGCTGACCCTGGTCCTGAAAATGAGTGACGACAAGGACATGATCGATTTCTTCGGTGATGCACGGCAGGTTGGCATAATTACTTTCGGCGAGGGGCTTTCCGAAGGCAAGAACCATGAGCTGGTAAAGAATCTGGAACAGATGCTGGATAAATATGAATTTGAAGAGCTTATACGCATATCCGATGGCGGCCGACTTATTAGTATGCAAATCAGGGAACAGGGTGGTACCGTAACCGACCTTGTTGCAATTTTATCCCAAAATCCCGGACCCGTAACAGGGATAACCCTTTCGGGAGAAATTGACATTCAGACAATTGTTAAACTGGTAGCCGATCTGGATTTCGACAGACTGATGCAATTGCAGGAAATGGGACGGCGTTAGAGCAATGTCCACTCTTAGGGTTTATTCAACTGGCTGTCGCAACTCCAGGAAAAAATTGCTTCGGGACCCTTTTTTCCCCGAAAGGGGTTATTTGCCGGGGGAAATCTTTCCAGAATAATCCTGCTCTCTTCCGTATTATGATCCCGACCTGAGTTCGATAACAGTTATTTCCGGGGGCATGCCTATCCTTCCGGGAAAAGCCACAAAGCCAAGTCCCCTGTTAACATAGAGATATTGCTCCTCTTCCCTGTAAAGTCCACCCCAACGGGGATATTTGAACTTGCTGGGGCTCCATTTGAGAAAGCTGTTTTCAATGCCGACCTGCATTCCATGAGTATGGCCGGATAATGTAAGTTCTATACTGGTTCTGCCCAGAACTTCGGCATCCCAGTGGGTGGGATCATGAGAAAGCAGGATCCGGAAGGGCACATTCTCTGCTCCTTCCATGGCTTTTGCAAGGTCACCGTATTGAGGAAAAGGAGGAAGGCCCCAGTTTTCAACTCCTATAACTGCAATTTTTTCTCCATTGATCACCACGGAATCCCATTCATTAAGCAACAGGCGAAAACCCATCTCCTCCTGCACGACAAGCATATCATCCAGATTCTTTTCTTTTGCTTCATTTGATTCCCACTGGAAATAATCACCATAATCATGGTTTCCCAGAATACTGTAAACTCCATAAGGGGCGTATAATTCTGACAGGATATCTGTAAATTCATATAGTTCGGCAGTAAAATTATTTACAATATCACCGGTAATTACGATCATATCGGGCTTTTGTTTATTTATGATCTTAACTGCCTTTTCAACACGGTTCGTATATCTGCAGAAGCTGCCTATATGAAAGTCTGAAATGTGAACTATCCTGAACCCATCAAAGGATGCAGGCAAAGATTTGAATTCTATATGTTTATTAATTACCTGAAAATCAAAGCGGCCAATAAAAACACCGTGCAATATAGCCACAAATGGTATAAATGAAAGAAGGATCCCGGTCCGGCTCAAATAATTCATGCCTGATCTTCTTTTAGTAAATTCACCATTAGTATCCTTTTTAAGGAAAGTTATTGCATGTTGACTCAAATCCCGGACAAGAAAAACTATATCCTCAATTAGATGAAATAATGAGAATAGAAGTTTGGGAAGATAAAAAACCAGAGTAAATCCAATAATGTAAAAATTCAGATTGAAAATACAGGGATCAGGCTCCGCCGGTCTCAGATAAAGCATGAAAACAACCGATAATATTAGTAAGAGCGGAATGGCCCAGAATATGGAATTCAAAAGGACAATCGTGGACTTATCCTGAGGTTTCCTGAAAGTAAGCTTCAGACCCTTATACGTATAAAGATCAAGAATTAAAACCAGGACTATGAAAATTACAAGTGGCAGCAGCATTTTAATACAATAATATTTACATATATAAAATGAACAAAACGTAAAAAAAATAAAAATATTTGGGAGAATATAAATCTTTCCGGATAGATCAGGCACACTTATTCACATGATCCGGATTAAATGATTGCAGATCAGTTAACATGGAAACTATCAGAAATGTTCAGGAAGATCCCGGGATAAGATTAATAAAATACATCCCAGAATTTTATGTCAACAGGCGAAATAATACTTAGTTTTTCAAGGTATTCGGGTGCAGTTAATGTCTCAATATATTCTTTAGCTGCTACCAGAGATTCTATGCTCATAAGTACCTTGATCTGACTGGGGTCTTCAAAATCCCTGAATATGTTTTCAACTCTCAATCCGGCCTGAATCCGTTTCGGTTCATTTTCTCCGAATCCCGTATACCATTTCTTAAAATCGTCAACCTTGTATGTAGCTGATAAATAGATCATTGTCAAGTATATGTGCTCGTTTAATAATAGACATTAAAGCTTCTGATATCAAAGTTAATAACAATTATCCATTTTTTGTAGAGTTCTTTATTAATTACGGTTGAAGAAAAGATTGATTTTTCTAAACATTCTGGAATAGGACCGGGAAAATATTTGTTCCACAGACAACTTGAGAAAAACCGGGAACCGGGTTACTTCCTTTGCCTGAAGACTCTGCTGTTGGGATTATTTTCTATCAAAATGCGGTTGTAAATTTGCAGGAAAACCAAGTTCCGGAGCTGGCTTGTATGTCGTATAGTTTAAGTTTAAAAAATTCCGGGAGATATTCACATACCAGTAGCTGAAAAACAATTTATTTTTGCAGGTTTGTCTTTTGCTGAAAGAAATTTAAAATATTATTTAACAGGGAATGTCTTTTATCTATAAATAGATTATAATAGCATTATAATTGTATTAATATCTTGTTTTTTTCTTGTA
>SLGC01000017.1 GCA_007123885.1 Bacteroidales bacterium
TACGGTTGGTTTTCATCTATAAACAAGTTAAGTTAAAAAATATATTCTTTTTAATAATTGATCCCGATCCAATTTTATTGTCCATGCAAGGCTGTTTAATTTAAAAAAACATACTTGCTTCTAAGGATATTAATCAAAAAAATTCTTCAAATGCAATAATAATCATTTTTTTAATAACCAAAACACACTTATTCAAATTATTTAAATAAATGGCTGGCCGAATTTTAAACTTATGATCCTGAGAAACCCGCAAATAATAAATAGTGACGGTTTAAAATAGCAGGAATGATCCGTCCGGATTTGCCTCAACCAGTGCTGCCCTGATCACCGGCAGTTTTCAGGAATCTCTGCATCCGGTTGCCAGATGTGGCATTAACAAAGGACGCGGGTTTGCAAACTAAAGCAAGAATTCGCTAAAATCGGATTATCCACCACCGGTGGTGGCTTTTTAATCGCACATGCCTTTCGGGTAAAACCCCGCTAGAACATGACCGCGCCTGGAAGACGCGGGTTTGCAAGTTAAACCAAACAGAGGCGATAAAAATTAATGATAAAAACAAGCCAGCGTCGCTGCAACCAGGCCTGATTATCGAGAACTCCCGTGTAGTTAAAATCCCTAAGAACTCTTCATTGCTTCATCAAAGGCTACATCAGAGGGCTTAAAATCAACAGCTTTAACAAATTCACAGGATTCAGCTGCTCCGTGCTCCCTGTCCATACCACTGTCTTCCCACTCAACCGATAAGGGACCATTATAACCTATATCATTCAATGCCCTGATAATACTCTCAAAATCCACCCTTCCGCGACCAATACTCCGGAAATTCCACGATCTGCGGTTATCACCGAATTCGGTATGACCGCCAAATACTCCAATTTCCATTGGAACATCACTCCAGTGAACATCCTTCATGTGAACATGGAAAATCCTGTCTGCAAACTCATAAATGAATTTTACATAATCAACTCCCTGATAGGCAAGATGGCTTGGATCATAATTAAATCCGAATGCAGGGTGATGATCGACAGCCTTGAGAGCCTTTTTTGCTGTAATTATATCGAAAGCTATCTCAGTAGGATGCACCTCAAGGCAAAATCTTACCCCAAGCTTTTTATATTCATCCAGTATTGGCACCCATCTTCGGGCAAAATCCCTGTAGCCCTCTTCTATCATTTCCCGGGGAACAGCAGGAAAGGAATAAAGCAGGTGCCATATTGAACTTCCTGTAAATCCGACCACATTTTCCAACCCTAATCTTTTTGCAGCTTCCCCGGTTTTGATCATTTCCCGGGCAGCTCTTTGCCTGATCCCTTCAGGATCACCATCCCCCCACACATACGAAGGCAGTATCATTTTATGCCTCTGATCGGGAATATCGCATACTGCCTGACCTGCAAGATGACTTGAAATCGTAAATAACTGCAGATCATATTTTTTAAGAGTATCCCTGCGCTGATCGCAATATGCCTGATCGGCCTTTTCAATTTCAATGTGATCTCCCCAACATGCAAGTTCGACACCATCATAGCCGAATTCTTTTGTTTTTTGACAAATGGTTTCAAAGGGCAGATCAGCCCACTGCCCGGTAAATAATGTAACTGGTCTGGCCATAGCTACAAATTTTTAAGGATTAATAAACAAATATTCCAAAAATAGGTTTTATTATTTACAATAACCATGACTGGCATGGTTATTCAAAAGAAATTTTTATAAAAGTTGGACAAGGATTAAAATTATCATATATTAAGGTATTCCTTCAGCAGTATCGAGTATTAACCGGCATCTACATGAAATAAATCAAGAGTCTGTTTTTATAATAACACCTTCTGACAATTTTTACTGTAACTTGCAAGAATAAAACCGGGCATGTCAAAAAGCACCGCTAAAAGAGAGGAAAAGGATCCTGGATCGGAAGTTATAATAAAAGATACTTATTCCCCGGCCAAACAGGGCAATGATCTATATGCCCTTGTGACGGGCGCCAGCAGGGGACTGGGAAGATCATTTGCCATAGAACTTGCCAGAAGGAAAAAGAATGTGCTGCTTGTTGCTCTTCCCGATGATGGTCTCCCGGAATTATGTGAACAACTGAACACCAGCTACCGGGTAAAATGCAGTTATTTTGAAACCGATCTGACTTTAAGAGAAAATATCGACAAGCTTGTTGAATGGGCTGTTACCAATTTCAGGATCAATATCTTAATAAATAATGCCGGTATGGGTGGATCTATGGAGTTCGAGCTTGCCGAAAAAGATTACCTGGACAATATGATTTCCCTGAATATAAGAGCTCTTACACTTATCACACATCAGCTGTTACCTGAACTTAAATCCCACACAAGGTCATGGATCCTGAATGTATCAAGCATGGCATCTTTCAGTCCGATAGGATACAAAACCATCTATCCTGCATCAAAAGTCTTTGTCCTTTACTTTTCAAGGGGGTTGTACCAGGAACTTAAAAGTACGGGAGTATTCGTTAGTGTCGTTCATCCCGGACCAATGAAAACGAACCGCCATGTAACCAAGAGGATCAACTTGCATGGATTTTTCGGAAGGATCGGACTGTTAACCACCGAATATGTTGCATGCAAATCAATAGAACTGTTGTTCAAAGGCAAGCCGGTTATTATTCTTGGCTGGTGGAACCATTTTAGCTGGCTGGTTATGAAGACGGTTCCGATCTGGATCAGACTTCCGGTTATTACTAAAAAGGTTAAAAAAGAATTGATAGATTAATTTTTATTTTTAAATCGAGCCGGTAATGTCAAAAGTGCTGCTGTCTGGCGCCAATGGTTTCCTGGCTGGCAATATTCTGGGTGAACTTCTGAAAAGAGGATATCATGTCAGGGGCATGATAAGAAAAACAGCACATATTATAACCCGGCACAGGAACCTGGAAATATTTTACGGGAATATTACAGATGAGGCCGATGTAATTGAGGCCGCAAGGGGATGTGAAATCATAATCCATTCAGCTGCACTTACAAATCAGTCCGTATCTGATAAAAATATCTATGAAAGTATTAATGTTGGCGGAACCGGGAATATAATTAAAGCCGCTACTCTTCATAGGACGCCGAAAATTATCTATGTAAGCACTGCCAATGTTTTTGGCCACGGCAGCAAGAGTGCCCCCGGACATGAAGGTCTGCCCATGAGTGATCCTTTTTCACGTTCAGGTTATGCCAAAAGTAAAAGCAAAGCCCAGACCATGATCCTGGAAGCTTTTAAAAAAACCAATACCATGGTAAAAGTTGTTAATCCAACATTCATGATCGGGCCCAACGACCAAAAGATAAGCTCAAACCGTATAATTTTAAGGGCTCTGGGTAAGAAATTCGTCCTTATTCCGCCCGGTGGTAAAAATTTCATACATGTTGGCGATGTTGCAAATGCGACCTGTAATGCCATTGATGCGGGGAAAACCGGTGAATGTTACATACTGGCTCATGAAAATCTTACATACAGGGAATTTTATCTTAAAATGTCCCGGGTAACCGGAAAAAGACTTTTTCTTATAACTATTCCCGGACCGTTTCTGCTGCTGGCAGGTCTTGTTGGCGATTTTTTAAGGCTTGCAGGTGTCAACACTTCTGTCACCTTTATCAATATGAAGATCATCTGTCTTTGCAATTATTATACATCCCGGAAAGCAATTAAGGAAATTCATCTCCGGCAAACCCCGGTCGAAAAGGGTATTGCCGATGCCATTTCCTGGTTCCGTAATCAAAAAGGGTAATTAAAGGCTTCTGCACTACCAGACTTACGGATCCATAAAATCCGCATGATCAGATCTGCGGTACCATGGCAAATTCACTGAAAGCGGGACTGGCCACCAAATAATGATGGCTGCTGTTAAAAATTAAACCGGACATTCAGCACCAGAGAAGGAGGCTTCAGCCCCCGTTTTATTTCGCATATTCCAACCTTCCCTTCTTTAATTTCGTTATAGGATAAAGAAGATTGATATATTGGAATAACAATATCTCAGATATCATAAATATATTCACCTCCATTTGTACAAATTTTTACCCGGGTGATTTACCTGATGAGAACAGAGTATAGTCTAAAACCATATTAATATTAAATTTGCCATTAAAAAGAATATTTATGTTAAGAACCATCTACATACCGATATTCATTGCGCTTTTCCTCCTGAATGCCTGCACCAAGGATGAACTGACTCTGCCGGCAAAGGTTTTTTTTGATTTTGAGCTGATAGGTTATGAAGAAGATGGCGGTCTTAAAAGTAGTATTGAGGAAAGCCATTCCTTTATCGAACAGGTTGCTGCTGAGACTTCAGAGAACCTTATAGCCTCTCCCCCATTCCCGGTGCCGGCCGGTGTACTGCAGATCAACAGGGGCTCTTTATCAATTGAAACAATAGAATTTGACGGACGCCGGACTGAAGGAAGGGATGTCTATTTCAATTCCAACCTGGCCTCCCCTTTGATAGTTGACCTTGAAACAGGTGAAAGCAACCGGGAGCTTAGTTTCGATATTCCCCAGGGTATTTATGAGAGGATGGAGTTTTTTCTGACCCCTGGTGGGGAAAATGAATTGCCGCTTGTTTTGAAAGGCAGAATAAGAAAAGGAAACGATGCTATATTCGTGCGTTTCGAATACCGGATAAAAGAAATTATCAGGATAAGGGCGGAGTCCTCAGGAACCCCGGGGAAAATAGTTCTCCGCAGGGATATTCCCTCCAGGGCGAAATTAGTGGTCGATGCCGGTTCAATATTCCGGTTCATGAACCCGGGCCAGTTTCAACATGCAGATATCACGGCTTATGATAATGCACATGTGATCCTTATAGATCCTGAAAACAACCCTGATCTGTTCAACTCACTGGCAGGCAGGATCGAAAAATCTATCAGGATCATATTTGAATAGTTCTATGAGTGTAAAGTATCTTAATGAGGAATTTCTCCTGTCCGGCTGTAAAAGAAACGACCGGCGGTCACAGGAATCACTGTATAAACTCTTTGCAGGAAAAATGTATGCAATTTGCCTTAGTTATGCAGGTGAAAGGCCGCTGGCCCAGGATATACTGCAGGAGTCCTTCATTAAAGTGTTCAGGAATATTGATAACTATAAGAATGATGGCTCCCTTGAAGGCTGGATCAGGAGAATAGTAGCAAATACTGCAATAGATCATATCAGGAAGAAAAAAAGAGAGGGCAATTACATTGATATTGAACCCGGGAATCAGGATTTACAAGCACCCGATTCTGTACTTAAAATGATAGGGTTCAATGAATTGATGCAACAGGTAGAGCGTTTACCCGAGGGAGCACGGATGATCTTCAATATGCATGCCCTTGACGGTTATTCCCACAAGGAGATAGCCGAGCGCTTGAACATAACCGAGGGGACGTCAAAATCGCAATTCAGCAGGGCCAGAAAACTGCTGATGAATTTTATCAGTCACGCGGGCTTTTAATTTTAAAAAAATCAAAATGGATTTTTTGAAATGGTATAAAAATATAGTTGAAAAAGCCGAGCCGGAACCTCCTGCAGAAGTATGGGAAGTAATACAAAACGAGCTTGATATTGCAGAGGTATGGGGAAAAATAGAGAATGAGCTTGATATTACAGAGGTATGGAACAAGCTTGAAAAAGATCTTCCCGCCAAAGGCAACAGCAGAAGAAGGATCGCTTTCATAATGGCAGCCGCTGCTTCCATATCGTTGATCATTGGAACAGCTATCCTTTTTCGCCAGGGTCCCTCATATTTTAATCATCATCTTGCCGATAGTGCCCGGGAAATAGTGATCCCGGGAAGATTAACCGATCCCGTAAGTTCCATACAGCCATTGCAGATTGCCCGGCTGGAATTTCCTGCTGCACGCGGCACCGTATCAGGACCGGCTCCTGCAGAAGAAGCTGCTCCCGTGACCGGAACCGTTTACCGGAAGGAGGAACAGTTTTACATGCCTGCCGGTTTAAAGCCGCGCCTGGATCATGGCCATGATATTCAACTTGAAATTATAGCGTCGGCCCCTGACAGGCCTGCAGATGCCGGATATTCAACTACTATCGGGAACTTTGCAGGCTCCGGTTATTACGGCGGACTGGCAGGGCACCTTGCCAATACATGGCTGGTGAACAACAAGACCAGGCAGGGCCTCAGGAGCGATGACCTTACGGCTTCTCTTCCATCATTCGGATACAGCTTCGGAATAATTGCAGGCAAATCGATAACCAGAAAGATAGATCTGCAGGCGGATATATTTATACTTTCTCTCAGCACACAAAGCTATAATGAATATATGCACGGGCAATACATAAACAACAAAATGCGATTGAACTATTCCAGCTTCGCTCTTTCAGGAAGATGGTATTTATTTAATAAAAACGCAGTAAGGAATCATTCTCTTCTTCTGGGCGCCTATACGGGAATTTTAAAAAATGCTGTCCAGGATCTGAACGGGGAATCTGTTTCCATAAATGATGATTATCGCAGCGGTGATTACGGTATCATTGCAGGATATGAATACCTTCATTCCATTGGAAATAATTTTTCTATAGGTGCGGGAATTCAGTCCAGAATAGGCTTGAATAATATTTTTGCCGGCACCGATATCATCCCGGCTTACCTGAATAATACCCGGAATGCATCCCTGAATCTCCAATTTTCTGCCAGGTATAATCTAAATTGATCTTTTTTTCTTCCAACCTTTTTTCCGGCAGCATCGTCTTAATAATAAAAAGATGATGACCGGGTAAAACTTACCCCTTTCGGGGAAAGGACGGAAAATAAGATAAGGTAAAGAGTAAATCTATTGTTAATCAAATTATCTAAAACTTCCGCCTTTCGGGGAAAGGCCGGAAAA
>SLGC01000089.1 GCA_007123885.1 Bacteroidales bacterium
ATTGGCTTGTGCTGCACAGTAATTCAATTTAACAGGCCAGGAAAAGCGTAAAAAGATTTTTTACCCGGATTATACCGGATTAACTGGCTGGTATTTCTATGCCCGGGTTATCAGGGAATAATTCTTTTCGGGTTTCATTGCATGCCCCCAGCCGAGAATTTGCTCATTTTCAAGGTTTGGCCTGGTGCTCAGGTAACCGGTCTGAACCAGTCCGCCGAGGTGGAAATAAACTGCATCTACGTCTGAAGCATTCACAAACGGAAAATGGCTGAAGCCTCCGTCAGGCTGACGGCATTCCAGGATCCATCCGGTCGCCTTCTCAAAGGCATTCCGGATCCTGGTATCGTCCCGGTCACCAAGCTGGCGCAGTATGAACAATGCATCAAAACAGGCATGGACATCCCAGGAAGGTTCAAACAGATGCCATGAACCGTCCTCTTTCTGATCATCCAGGACACGTTTAACCATCGGGCCGGCTTTGGGAGTGGGTAATCCTGCATGGCGGAAATAATGGGCCGCGTGAAACGTGGAGGCCACATGATTTCTTATGTATCCATCCTCCTGTTGCTCGCTTATAATGTATTCCTGCATTTTCCTGTCAATATGTCCGGGCATGGGTATTCCTGCAGCATGATAAAAAAGTGAAAAGAAACTTGTTGTATATAATGGCAGACCGGTAAATTCATCATCCCTGAAATAACTCTCTATTACCGGAACAGGGTCATATTTTGGTTTTTCATTCAATATCCTTAATGCAACTACCGATTGAACTGTATTATACAGAATGGCAAGTGGTGAATTCGGATCCATGCTGCCGGATGTTGAATAGAAAGCACCGTCAGTCTTCTGGGATGAAAGAAAAAATTCCCGTGTCCTGTCGGGATAAGGAAGGTCCCATCCGAAGGTTTCACAAAGTATGACGGCATATGCGGGAGCAGCAATTCCCGATAAGCCGGTATCGGATGTGCCTTTATAATCCGGATCAATTCCGGGACGGAAAGTGCCATCTCTGTTGGCAACCTCATAAAGGAAGTTCCTGGCCCCGTTCAATACTGACCGTGCTTCATCAGCGCAACCAATAAGTCCCAGGGAAATGCCACCCGTGAGTAGTGCGGCCTTTTTGATGAAAGTCCTTCGATCCTGATGTATCATGGTTTTCTTGTTTTTTATTATTATCACGAAAAATAATCTGCAGGCAAAATTCAATCACTTAACGCAGGCCGCTATTGGCGTGGCAACCTGATATTTGCATTCAGAGTTACTCATGATTAAGTGATTATCAGAATTAGAATTTCAATTGGCATATCCATCATATCAGGCCGGTTAGTTACTTGTGTTGCGGTGAATCACCAGGCATTATTCAGTCGGCACGCCCGGATTTACGGTTGACTGCTCACCTCATTCAATAATTTCTTTTTCAATATCACTCTGATTGATCCATCCTGCCCTCATTTCTTCACCAGCCATAAACCTTTGGTAAAAGTTCCGCTGGTGGGGTTGTGCGTATTCATACGAATCTATAATATGTTCAAGGCCAAGGATCCTGGGATCGCCCTGTGCCTCAAGCTCGCTCGTCATCTTATCCCGGAGCATCTTCCTGGTATCCTGATATGACGGTTCGCCGGCAAGATTTACTATGCAGTCAGCATCTTTTCTTATATCATATAGTTCCTCATAAGGCCTTTTTCCGAAATTCAGGTCCCAGTACCGGCTTTGTCCCTTTATCCTGCGGTCATTCAATATCCATGTTTTGGTAGGAGATCCGTCGCAGTTCATATAGCCTGTCTCCGGGTTTCCTGCAGGCCACCGGTCAGGATGGTGATTAACAAGGTAAAGGTATTCGTGTGTTATGATACCCCTTATGGGATAACCCGCATCATCGGGCCGGCCAAGATCATGTCTTTCCTTTCCTATCAGAATGAAATCACGATCAATTGCACCGGGTTGATCATCGAAAAGAGGCAACAGGCTCCTTCCTTCGACCGGTTCCATACCGCTGCTTTCCTGATTGATCCCGGCAGTCGCAAGAAATGTCGGGGCAAAATCGGTAAAACTTACAAAATCATTGATTATCCTGCCAGGATTCTTTATCCCTTTTGGCCACATTATTGCCAGCGGCATATGGTTGGATAACTTGAAAGCCTGCCCCTTGATCCTTGGAAAAGGCATCCCGTTGTCGGAGGTGACCACTATAATGGTATTTTCAAGCATCCCCTCTTTTTCAAGCATACTGATCATTTTTTCGAGATGGCTGTCAAAATGCTCTATCTCAAAAGCATAATCAAGCAGATCATGCCTGATGGTGTCGTTATCCGGCCAGAACCGGAATATTTCATCTTCATCAATATCCGAAAGCTGTTTCCCTCCTATATTTACCCCGGCCTGGAATTCATAAGCCCTGTGGGGTTCATATCCACCATACCAGAAAAAGAATGGTTCATCTTCTGGTTTTGCTTCAAGGAAGGCTTCGAAATTAGCGGCATAGTCAATATTTGAGATAAACCTGGCAGGGGGTTCTGTCCTGAGTTCATTATACACCGGACCAATGAGTTGGCGGGGTTTTCCGTCAACCATGCCGGGGTCGCCGGGGGCCCATCCCTTCCCTGTAAAACCGGTAAAATATCCATGTTCACCAAGTACTTCGACAAATGTTTTAAACTTTGCGGGGAAATAGGGAATATGATTCATAGCATCCTCCAACTGCCATGAATTCCTTCCGGTGATAATGCATGATCTTGAAGGGGAACATTTGGCATTTGGAGTGTAGCCATTATAAAAAAGTAATCCTTCCTCTGCCACCCTGTCAAAGGCGGGTGTTATTACCCATCTTGTGCCATAGGCTCCGGCATGGGGAAAGGACTGGTCGTCGGAAATTGCAAAAAGTATATTCGGCCTTTCCGTGATCTCATCATCGCCGGTGCAGCCGGTAGTTGACATAAGTGCTAAAAAGGAGCCGGCAATGAGACACGGTGTGTTTAAATTTTGCATTTGAGATTGTTTTATGTTAAAAGATCAAATAAACTCTGCTAAAAGTGAATTACAATAAATTCATTTCAAAGCCCGGAATAAAACCTTCGTTCATTACCATTATAATCATTAAAGGAGCCGTTGAATGATCCTTCTTAAATTCCTGCTGACCTTGATTTTTGCAATTTTGAGGAATCTTATCTTATCCGGGCAAAGAGATCCAGCAGTTTGGATACTATTTTCCGGGAAGCTTCCTTTTCGACCCGGTTCGTGCCCAGCCATGTTTCATAACCGCCAAGCACATGTTGTTCCGGTGTTGGCAGGTAACCATAGCTGCCGTTTGCCATGGAAATGGCGAAGGTTTTTTCGAACGGGCTCCTCTCTTTTAGTTCAAGGCCTGTTTCCGCAAAGGTTTCAAATGGTATTGCCGCAATCCCGAGATCTCCAACCCGGAAAGTCTGCATTATAATATCAATGGTATCAGGCCATTCCAGCATTTGAACAGTTCTCCGGGCATAAACCCTTTCATGCCGGTGTCCGGGCTGGATTGAATCGTGTCTGGCCAGAATATCGCTTGCACGTGATACCATATCCCGGTCCGGAATTCTTACGGCAAGGCCCAGTTCTTCCTGCGCTGATTTAAGTTCTACCCAATCATGATGATCGACAGATCCATATGCTTTCAGCACCTCCCGGGCAACATCATCGGCAACAATCCGCATCTTTCCGTAGGGAGGATGACTTTCTGCGGGACCGCGAAAATTGATGTTGTTAACATCGCCCGATGTACCGTTTGTAAGAATTCCGACGAAAGAGGGATTTTGCCTGTCAGCACCAAGTAATTCCTGAATACGGTCTGAAAACACTCCGAAATAATCGGCCGAGATGTGACCTGCAGGAACTCCGCCAACATAATGAAGAGAATAATTTGCCAGTAATGCAATCGGTCTGCCATCTGCTGATCTCAAGGATAAAAATACCACCTCCGGATCGGGCTGTCCTGCAGGTTCAAGAAGATTGGGATTATTGCGTCCCGGATTCATGACTACCTTATCCTGGCCACCGAAAGGATTGGGTATATCGGTACCGGGTTTCATTTTCCAGCGGCGGACAAATACATGCCGGGGAACCATGCAGGATCCCCAGCCAACTTGTGCGGGTTCAAGGTTATTAATGGCTATTCTGACACCATCGGCTATTCGCCTTATAACAACCTCCTGGTAAGCATCAAACGATCCGCCTTCATTCCATCCCCTTCTTCTTTCACCACGCCCCTGTGCACTGACGCCTGAATGTGTATGGGTGGCTGATATAAGCACATTCTCCGGGGGCAGTCCGGTTTCATTTTGAATTATCCGTCTGGCCTCCTCAATTAATTCACGGCCCAGTCCCAGATTATCGGCCACTACCAGTGCAAGCATGGTCTCGCCATCATCCATAACAAGACAACGAACATGAAGTTCGTCATGAACATGTGTGGCTGGTGGCGAATTCCAGCCTCCGATTATTTCAAGGCCGAGAAACGGGGTTATGTTGGTGATGGAAGCGCCTGCCCGGAAAACTTTTTCCTGTTCCCTGCTACCTGGCTGATCCCATGCAAGAATTACTGCTATATTGAGAAACAGGAACAGGTAAATGAATAAATTCAGGATAGATCTGATGTTCTTCATCGTTGTGCGGTTTATTTGCCACTTTCCCTTTACCGGGACATGCCTTTTTTTAACGATCCGGTCAGGAAAAAGGTGCTGATTCAGACAAGTTTTGTATTCCCTCCCCTTTCAAGATTTATATCCATACCCGGTGTATTGGTTTGCCAGTTACCGGCTGTAAAATCAGGCACGTCAACAGGTCTTGAACGGTTGGCCACAGACCATTCGCTCAATGGTATTGTTGCGCTCCATAAAGCTGCATCATATACATCAATATCAAGTGGCAGTCCATTCCTGAGGCAATCCACCAGACGCCAGTCCATCAGCGTGTCCATTCCGCCATGCCCGCCAACCTGCCGGGCCATATCCCCTACCCTTCTTGTTATTTCAGGAGTAAACCTTTGTTCCAATTCCCTGAATTCATCATCATTCAGCCAGCCATGGTGACTGGTTGCAACACGGGCCGGCAGTGGATATTTACGCGCTATTCCCTCTGTTCCGCTGATTAGGTGTATACGTGAATAGGGACGTGGCGAGGTTGTGTCATGCTGGATCATGATGGACCTTCCCTTATGGGTTTTTATAATAGAAGTATTCATGTTGCCCCGGAAATCCCTGCCAACATAATCCTTCCAGAACTCATCTTCGGCCGCAAGCTCCTCCGCACGCCGGCCCATCATAAAATCCTGACTTGAGAGAGAAACAAGGTAATCCATCCTGTCGCCGTAATTTATATCCATCAGCTGGCATATCGGACCAAGCCCGTGCATTGGATAGAGATTGCCATTCCGGTCAATGTTTTCCTCGGTACGCCACATCCTGTTCTTGTTGAAACGGGATTGGATAAGCTGGTGAATATATGCGCCCTCACCATGAACTATCTCTCCGAAAAACCCTTCCCGTGCCATGTTCAGTGTCATCATCTCAAAGAAATCATAGCAGACATTTTCAAGTATCATGCAGTGCTTGCGGGTTCTCTCGGAGGTTTCCACAAGCTGCCAGCATTCGTCCATTGTTTGAGCGGCCGGGATCTCCGTCGCGGCATGTTTGTCATTTTCCATGGCATAAACACATTGGGGAGTGTGCAGGTTCCATGGAGTACAGATATATACAAGGTCCACATCATCCCTCTCGCAAAGCTTTTTCCACTCATCCTCGCTACCATGATAAATTGCCGGGTTGTGACCATATTCCTGCACGAAATCCCTGCCCTTGTCAACCCTTTCAGGAACGATGTCGGATAATGCAGTAATTTGCACCCCTTCAATCCTGACATGACGCCTTAATGCGCCGAAACCGCGACCACCGACGCCTATCAGTCCGATGCGTACAGTCTCAAGTCCCGGAGCGGCATAGCCGGACATATTGAATCTCTGGGTATGACTTTGCCGGAAGGGGGACCGGTCCTGTCCCCTGGTTGCACATCCTGCAACTCCGGCACCGGCTATACCCAATCCTGCCAGACCTGTCAGCTTTATAAAATCCCTGCGGTTCTGCTTCATAAGTTCTATGATATAATTATTATAACAACCTTGTGCTTCCGCCTCCCCGTTCAAAATTGATATCAACGCTGGCAGTATTTGTTTCCCATTTCCCACAGGTGAAGTCCGGTACAGAAACCGAATTTGATTTATTGGTTGTCGACCAGACGCTTAATGGAGTAATTACACTGGAAAGTGCAGCCTCGTAAACATCCCTGTCCACCGGCAGCCCGTTCCTCAAACAATCAATCAATCGCCAGTCCACCGGGGTTGTCCTGTAATATCCGTGGCTCCCACGATCCACTGATTCAGCTATTCTGTTTAACTCATTGAACCTTTTTGTAGCATCCGGTGTATATCTTTCCATTGTTTCTCTATATTCTTCATCCGAGAACCAATTGCTGTGATCTGTGGCTAACCTGTTCCTGTGAAATATAGCTTTGGTGCCGCATACCATGCCCTGTTCCCTGGGCCGGGGAGTTGAAACATCATGCTGCATAATAATAGTACGCCCTTTGACTGTACGTATTACGGTTATGTTCATGTTACCACGAAAATCGCTGTCGATATATTGTTTCCAGTGATCATCCTCCGCAGCCATTTTTTTGGCATATTCATTCATGCTAAAATCGGCACTTGAGGTAGAAGTCAGATAATCCATCCTGTCTCCGCCGTTCAGATCCATATATTGTATATGGGGCACCAGACCATGTTGCGGATAGAGATTG
>SLGC01000356.1 GCA_007123885.1 Bacteroidales bacterium
AATCTTTAATATCGGATGCAGTATAAAATTAAAAAAAGATAATGTAGCTGAATTTGATTTTAGCTTGTTATTAAGAATGATTTATAATTCACAACATATTAAAAAGGTGCTTCTTCTTAATGAAATATTTTTATGAAAAAGATCATTGAAAATATGTTTTACAGCATGGGCTAAATTTCCATGCACATCTATTTATTTTGGATGACAGCACGTTACGAGATTTTGTATTCAGTAATTTTATAAGAACTACTTCTGGTATTGTCTTATTTTAAATTTTTTCATTAATTTGCCGCCTTATAAAAATACGCATTCACTTATTATCTGCTATTGAATAACCATTCTTATTAAGTATATTTAAAACATCCTGCCTATGAAAAAAGGCCGTAAAATGTGGCTACATTTTACGGCAGAAAAGATCAAGCTTTTTTACAAAATCAGCATCACGAATAATTTTGTTTAACCTTTAATCACCACAAATGTATGAAAACTAAACCAACCAATTCTGACATTTTTTATCTGAAAAATGTTAAAAGATTTTGTTTTGCAATTGCGATTATTTTGTTTTCTGTTTCAGGCTCTTTTGCACTGGCTTCCAACTCCGGTGAACTACTGCAGCAGATAACAGTCACTGGCCAGGTAACCGATGCTACCGGTGATCCCCTGCCCGGTGCCAATATCGTAATTGCCGGAACCACTACCGGTACTGTAACCGGAGTTGACGGCCAGTACAGCCTTTCGGTTCCCGGACCGGATACCGAACTTGTCATTACCTATGTAGGCTACACCACCCAAAGACTTGTTGTAGGAGACAGGCGTGTAATAAATATATCCATGGAACTTGATGTAGCTGCCCTTGAGGAGATCGTCGTTATCGGCTATGGTACCGTTCGCCGAAGCGATCTTACAGGAGCTGTTTCACAGGTCAGCTCTGCCGATTTTGAAAGGGTTCCCGCCACTTCGGCCCTTATGTCACTACAGGGCAGGTCACCCGGATTGAGGATCACTCCCAGTTCTGGTGAACCCGGCGCTTCTGCCAGTATACGTGTCAGGGGCGAACAATCTATAAGCGGAACCAATAACCCGATATTTGTCATTGACGGGGTTATTTCCACAAATATAAATTTCCTTAACAGCGAGGATATAGAATCGGTGTCGGTCCTTAAAGATGCCTCTGTGGTAGCCATCTATGGAGCAAGGGCCGCCAATGGTGTTGTACTTATCACCACCAAAAGGGGTACTGCACGGCAGGAACCCTCAATAACATTCCATACCTACCAGGGTGTCCAGCAGCAAAGCAATTTACGTCTTGAGTTGCTGAATGCCGACCAGTGGATTGATCTGTGGACAGAAGCGCATGAGAATGCAGGGATAACAATACCCTGGGACAGTGAGGTGCTCAGCATGTACCAGGGAGTCGATACCGACTGGCTGGGAGCAATTATGCGTACCGGCATGTTGTCTAACTATAACCTGTCAGTATCCGGAGGTACCGATGTGTCAAACTACTTTGTTTCCGCAGCCTACCTGAACAACCAGGGGATGGTGCAGGGAATGAACTATGACCGGCTCAACCTGAGGCTTAATTCCGATCACACCGTAAGGGACTGGATAAAGTTCGGTAACTCACTGAATGTTTATTCAGCAGGCCAGGATGCCTCTGTAGGACAGTACACCAGGGCACTCCAGAAGGTTCCTATTACCAGGATGTATGAAGATGACGGCAGCTGGGGAAGGATAAGAAATACGACACTTGAGCATATGCATGCGAATTCCAACTGGATGGTTGAAAACATGCAGGAAAGGCGGGAAAACAAAGGATTGATGGGGAACCTCTATCTTACTATGTCACTGATGGAAGGATTATCTTTCACCGCACGCGGTAACCTCGAATGGAACAACGATTACCGTACAAGTTTTGCCGGGGGTATAGATCCTGCCACCCTGTGGGAAGGCAGCACAACAAATACCATCAGCAAGGACAACCGGGAAACACTGCACTGGATTACCGATTATATACTGGATTTTAACCGCACTTTCGGAGAGGTACACAATGTTTCGGCACTTTTCGGATATTCACTAGAGGAACAGACATACGAACGGCTTCAGGCAAACAGGGCAGGAACCCCTAACAATGAGATACGTTTTCTGAGTGCAGGCGACCCTGCTACGCAGTTCAACAACAATACCTACTCGGACTGGTCTTTTGCTTCAATGTTCAGCCGTGTTGGATATACATTCGATAACAAATATATCCTTTCAGCAACCGTAAGGCGCGACGGAACATCACGTTTGCATGAGGATCACCGGTACGGGGTTTTTCCCTCTGTGGCGGTAGCCTGGAGAATGGCCGAGGAAAGTTTCCTGGAAACTGCGGACTGGCTTAATGAACTGAAATTGCGTGCAAGCTGGGGTGAAACAGGGAATGCATTAAGTGTAAGCACGTATGGAACAATTGCATCCCTTTCTGCCAGGAATTACCCTATGAACCAGCAACCCTCACAGGGTTATACAATGGCATCGGCAGTCAACACCAACCTGAAGTGGGAAAGTACTGAAAAGAAGAATCTTGGACTTGACATTACCGTACTGAATAACAGCACATATCTTATAGCAGATGTTTATGTTGAGGATACCCGCGATCTTCTTTTTACACAGCCTATACCTGGTTCAACAGGTCTGTCAGGAAGTCCTTACATAAATGCAGGACATATCCGCAATACGGGTTTTGAACTGGAACTGGGGTTCAGGAGAAGAGCGGGTGACTGGTATTACAGTGCAAGTGCCAATTTGCACCATTTTAAAAATGAGGTAATCGATCTTGAAGGAAGAGATCTGAGGACTTCAGGAATAGTAGAGGGATATCCGCTGCGCTCATTCTTTGGCTACAGGTCCAACGGACTGATACTGACACAGGCTGACCTGGATAATAACCCCCAATTTTCAGGAAAGAAGATAGGAGATATCTGGCTTCTGGATGTCGACGGCCGTGAGGATGGCCAGCCAACAGGACAGCCCGATGGCACTGTGAATGCAAACGACCGTGTTCTTCTTGACGGAAGGTATCCTAATCTGATGTATGGGGCTATGGGTACCCTGGGCTACAGGAACTGGACTTTGCAAATGCAGCTGCAGGGTATACAGGGATTAAAAAAAGACATAAGGGGAGGAACAAACATGGGTGTACTGAATTATTTTACCATGTGGGCAATGAACCACGATGTTCTTCTTCTGGACCGTTACCATTCCACAAAGAATCCCGGCGGCTCATATCCAAGGGTAGATAAAGCGGACTCAGGCAACAACATGCTGTTTTCCGATTTCTGGCTGAGAGATGCATCTTTTCTGCGAATAAGCAACGTTAACCTTAATTATGACGTTCCTTCGACCGTAACAGACCGGATGGGTATAGGCCGCCTTTCGGCATACATGAGCGTGCAGAACCTCTATACTTTCACCAGTTTCTATGGCCCGGAGGTAGATTCGAACGCTGATGTTCTTACAGGAGTGCCGCAACCCAGAACATGGACAATGGGTCTCCAGGTATCATTCTAAATCTATCAACAACCATTTAAAATCCAGAAATATGAAAAAGAATATCATATATCACCTGTTAATTATTTTTGTAATATCAGGTACAGTCTTTCTGTCATCATGTAATGAAGATGAATTCCTGAACCGTTATCCTCTTGATACTCCTTCGCCTGAAGTGTTCTTTGTCAACGAGGCATCCGCAAGGATGGCCGTTACAGCAGCTTACCAGCCATGGAGGAACAGTGCCCATTCATACAGGCGCGATCTTGTAATAATGAGTGATGCCCTGTCGGACGATGCCTACTGGAGGCCATCACGCGGAGCATCAATATCCTTCTCACAGTGGCAGATCCATTCGGGCGACGGGACGGCAAACCAGTACTGGAACTTTGCATATCAGAGCGTGAATGCTGCCAATTACGCCATACATAATATACCCATATTGCTCGACAGGGGACTTACACAGGCGCAAATTGATCCCTATATTGCCGAGGCACATTTTATGCGTGGTTTTTCCTATATGTTCCTGACCACATTTTTCGGCGATGTACCTTTGCATGACCGGCCACGTTCATCGTTCGATGAATTTGAGCAGCCAAGGGCCTCTGTTGCCGATATTTATAGTCAGATAATTGCGGATTTTACCATTGCAAGGGATAAGCTACCTGAAACCCAGCCATCGGCATTTACAGGGGCACCTACAAAAGCAACGGCTGCCGCTTATCTTGCCAAGGCATACCTTTATAACCAGCAATATGCAGAGGCAGAGACAGCAGCCCGTGCTGCCATCAACACTGCAGAAGCAACCGGTTATTCCCTTATAGATGATTATGAATCAATATTCACACACGAAAATGAAGGCAATCCGGAGCTGCTGTTTTACATTCAGTTTATTGACAATAACAGGGACTTTGGCAATAACTACATGATCCAGAGAATTACGCGTGAGACACCACCAGAATTCATCCATGTATATGGTATGGCGGGCTGGGGTTATGCTCTTCCTACCCGTGACCTGTTTGATGCATATGAGCCCGGTGATCCGAGACTCGATGTAACCATTCATTATCCCGGCACTATTTACGGTATCTATAGTGCAGGTACTCCTTTTACATATGAACACAGGACATACAATGAACAGGGCGAAATTGTGACATATGAGAAGACTTATACCGATGGAGATCCTATAGATTATGATTACAGATGGTCACCCACGGGCATGAATGTCAAGAAGTTAACCCGTAATGTTGGGCATCTTCAGGATGTGTATTCCGATGGCCTGGATGTACCACTTATGCGTATGGCCGACCTCTACCTTATTCTTGCTGAAGCACTTGCCGAACAGGGAAAGGATGAGGCACTGGTATGGGTAAACCACGTACGCGCCCGTACAACGGTTAATATGCCTCCCAAAACAACGGAAGACGGCACCCTGCGGGATCTGGTAAGACATGAGCGCCGGGTTGAGCTTGCAATGGAAGGACAGCGCATATGGGATCTGTTGAGATGGAGAGTAATGAGAGATACTTTCGGTGACGGCGACAGGGTCAAGAAGCATTTCTTTGCCGATTTTATAGAGGACCAGTTTACCAGCTTTGAAATGCCTGCATTAGGCAATTATCCCGGAGATCTTGTTTTACTTCCGATCCCACAGATAGAGATAGACCGGAATTCTGCGATTGAGACAAACAATCCGGGCTATTAAACTGCGACAGGTTTCCCGGTAGCCCTCAGGGGTGCCGGGAAACTTTTTTAATACCTTACATTCTTCCGTAACATAAATCCAAAATTATGGAAACAAGAAGGGAATTTATAAAAAAAACGGCCTCTGCAGCCGGGGGTGTGATGGTTGCTCCTGCCTATGTGAAAAACATGATAACCGACAGTCCGAATGAGAGGATCAACGTGGCAGTTATCGGGATAGCGGGTAACAGGGAAAGGGTAAGAGGAATTATCAGGGGAAGGGGAATAGTTCATGTGCAAAGATATGCAGAGCTTCCCAATGTTCTGGTAAGGACAATTTGCGATGTTGATGAAAGATTGTTTCCGGACATGTCAAAAGAGGTGGAAAAATTGTGCGGTGCCAGACCAAAAACCGAGGTTGATGCAAGAAAGATCTTTGATGACAAGGAAATCGATATAGTTTCGCTGGCAACACCCGACCACTGGCATGCGTTGCATACCGTATGGGCCTGTCAGTCAGGCAAAGATGTCTACGTTGAAAAACCTGTCAGCCATAACCTTTCCGAGGGCCGAAAAATGGTGGAGGCAGCGGAAAAATACGGCCGCACAGTCCAGTCCGGGATATGCTACAGAAGCAGCAGGGCTGTTAAGGAGGGGATAAAATTTATTCATGATGGCAACCTGGGCGATGTTTATATGGCAAGAGGCATAACCTGGAGATACCGAGAGCCCATTGGGATCTTTGCCGACAGCCCGGTGCCCGATGGTGTTAACTGGGATATGTTCCTTGGTCCTGCGCCATACCGGCCCTTCAATATCAACAGGTTCCTGTATCACTGGCACTGGTTCTGGGATTACGGGACCGCCGATATGGGGAATAATGGCATCTACCGGATGGATACTGCTCGCTGGGCGCTGAACCGGAATACACATCCTGTGAAAGTCAAATGTACCGGAGGTCTGTTTGGCCGTGACGGTGAGCAGGAAACTCCCAATGTTATGAGCGCCTCCTATGAATACGGGAACGGGATGATCATACAAAACGAGGTCAGGGGTCTTCCCACAAATCCTGAAGGAATTCCCGGCGATCCCGGAGTCTGTTATATTTACAGCGATCAGGGATGGATGTCAATTTCCGGCAGCGGTTACAAAACCTACTTCGGTCCGCGGAACGAGCCCGGTCCTGCCAGAAGTGAAAATGATTTCCCTGAAGAGGAAAGGAGCAACGGCTTTAAAAACCTTGTGGACTGCGTCCGGAGCGGCCGGAAAGAGGATCTTGATAATCCGATGATAGAAGGCCATCTATCCGCATCCCTGTGCCATCTTGGAACAATATCCTACCGTACGGGACGGGAGCTGGCTTTCAATCCCCAAACCGAGAAGTTTCTGGCTGACAGGGAAGCAGACCGGCTGCTTACACGGGTATACAGGGAGCCTTATGTAATGCCTGAAAATATTTAACACCTCAAATGAACTACCTTAGGGCAGAACCCAAAGTATTCATATTAATTTTAATAAACCTCTTTTTCTTTTCTGCTAATATTTTTAGTCAACGAATAGTACAGTAT
>SLGC01000296.1 GCA_007123885.1 Bacteroidales bacterium
AAAAAAAGTTGCACGGATGTGTTTTTTCCTTACATTTATTGGGTTATTTGATAGATTTAGTTGTGAACTGATCCTGTTATTTGAAAAACAGGAGGTCATTCATATAATTTTAACCAAACCAGGAAGCTTATGAAAAAATTTTTGACTCTTTTAATCATTCTGGCATCAGTCCCGGCACTTGCATACAGCCAGGGCAGTATCGGAATAAGTGCCCAGGGTGGCATGACATTGCCCATAGGGGATTTCGGCGACTGGGTAAAGCCGGGTTACGGCGGAACCGGTTTCCTGTTCTTCCAGCTATCTCCCGGTATAGAAGTCACAGCCACATCAGGTAAATTCATGTGGGATTGGGATTCGGAAGAAATTGATGTAACCTTATCCTCAATACCTTTACTTTTAGGTGTTCGCTACTATTTAGGCGAAGGGGGTTACGCTCCTTATGCAGCACTTGAAGGGGGATTGCATTTCCTTAAGACTGAAGGTTTTGGCATAGTGAGCGAGACGGAAGAATTCGGATATGGTATAGGAGGCGGTTTGCTGTTTCGTGTTACAAATAATTTCTTCTTTGATCTCGGCGTGAAATACAATTCCATTTCAGACAGTGAAGCCACTGATTTTACAACGGAATTCTTAAGCTTTATGGTTGGTTTGAGAATTGCGTTCAAATAATATTTAAGAATAGTATGTCAAATTTAATATGAGGGAATTAACTATGGTAAATTATTGGTTATTGAAAAGAACCTTCTTGTGTGTTCTGATTTCATTCTTTCTCATTCCTGATACGCATGCTTTTTCAGGATATGAAGCGTCTGTGGAAGACGACCCCATTACAATAGCTATCATACCTCTTGAATACAGGGGTCATTACAGATATGCACGTGTTAACGTTGGTGAGCAGATAAGTGCATTGCTGACCGATTACATGGTCAATCAGCAGGTAAATTTCCAACTGGTGGAACGTGATCGTTTGAATACGATCCTTTCTGAGCAGAATTTAATAAGGTCTGGTGTGGTTGATCCTTCCAGTGCGGTTGATTTAGGACGCCTTCTTGGGGCAGATGCCCTCATATTCGGTACTGTCACCCAGTTTAACCTTGAGTCCACCGGAAGGGTGAGGGTAAGGGGAATGGGGGTAGGCGGCACAAGGGGGCGTGTGAGCCTTACTGCCAGGATGGTGAATGCGGAGACGGGCGTTATTCTCGGATCTGTCCAGGGAACCGGATCTGCAACAGGAGCATCTTTTGATGCCAATGTACAGAATGTTAGTTTCCGCGGTAAAGAGTTTACGGAAAGTGCTATTGGTCGGGCCACTTACACTGCAGTGGATGACATAGGCGCAAATCTTGTAACAATGGTTAGTGAAAATGCCGGCAAAGTCAGCAGGCCGGCAGTGCGCGAAGTCCGCATGGGAAAGATAGTTCAGCTGCTTGAAAATGGGGTAATAATTAACGTTGGTGCAAACGACGGGGTAAGGGAAAAGCAGCGTCTTCAGATTGCAAGGCTGATGCAGGTTGAGGGTGTTGCCGAGACGATACGCATTCCTATCGGGACTATTGAGATAGTGAGTGTTCAGCCCACCGCATCTGTTGCAATGTTTGTAGACGGAGGAGATGATGTGAATGAAGGAGATGTGGTGCTGTTTGAATGATGTTTTTTTTTACTGAATTTTTAGCTTCCTAAAAAACAGGTAAAGGGGAAGGAATTTCCAATCCTTTTACCTGTTTTTGCACCCTGATCCAAAATTCCAAAGAAGATGTGCATGAAAAAATTCAGTCAATATCTGGAAAGTCACTTTTTCGTTTCAGGCATCATAATATTTACTTTGCTTTTTCTTCCCGGTTTATCCGGTTGTGGTGATAAACAACCCTTTACCTTCAGTGTTGCCGCCGACATACAGTATTCCGACAAAGATACCAGGATTAACAGGCATTACCGCGAATCCATTGAAAGGCTGAAGGATTATGTTGAATTTCTGAATAACGGTTCTCATGCCTTTATGATACAGCTGGGCGATGTTATAGACGGATATTCGGACGATGCAAACCGTTCTGCCGGGGAACTCGAAGTGGTCCTTGGTGTCCTGGACAAACTGCAGATCCCGGCATATCATGTTGTCGGGAACCACTGCATGAGTGCGGGTGAGGATGTTTTAAAAACGAGTTTTTCGCTCGACAGGTTTTTTTATGATTTTTCCTTCCCGGGTGCCCGCGGCTGGCGCTTTGTGGTTATAGACGGGAATGATGCCGGCTATGGCATTGTAAGCGAAGGCCAGGTTAAATGG
Source organism: Bacteroidales bacterium (assembly GCA_007123885.1). Lineage (GTDB taxonomy): Bacteria > Bacteroidota > Bacteroidia > Bacteroidales > PUMT01 > PXAP01. Next base: position 2,282 of record SLGC01000296.1, read on the forward strand.
TTCCGTTCGGTTTTGATAGATGCAGCGGCCAATGATGAAAGGGTGCTTGTGTTCTCCCATTACGCGCTGCTCAGGGAAGCGGCTGCAAACCACCGGATGGCACAGCCCGACCCACTGCTGGAAGCAATGGATGAAACCGGTAATGTAGCTGCCTGGTTTGCCGGACATGACCATGCCGGAGGATATGCCTACCGAAACGGCGTCCATCACCTTACCTTAAAGGGAATGGTTGAATCTCCCGTCAACAATGCATATATTTCAGTCGAGCTTCTTGATGATATGATAAGGATAACCGGTTACGGCGATGAGACCAGCCGTGACCTTCTTCTTGAATAAAACAGGAAATTTCCCGGCGTCTAAATTCCCAAAGTGCAGCCAACTTTGAACCCATTTTGAGCCAAATGAGCCAACCCCCGGCTTGAAACCCGACACATTTTAATTTCTGCGCTGAAATTAATCCTGGTGTTCAATGCCCTAAAGACTTTTAAATAGTATCAAACCATTCATTGTTTAGTCTTCGGAGTTTTGCAAGATATGACTGTTATAAAGTTTAACGGCAAGATTTATTAGCTGAACCAGAGTCGTTACCATTCAGATTCTGCCGGTGATCCACTCCCTTGCATTGACAAATGCTTCAAGCCAGGGTGTTATCTCGTCGTTTTTCCTCTCTGCCGGATAACCGGCCCAGTTATGCGGGTACAATGAGCGTTCCAGGTGGGGCATCATAGCCAGGTGGCGTCCGTCACCGCTGCAGATGGCGGCTGCCACATAACCCGACCCGTTGGGGTTTCCGGGATACTCGTCATAAGAATATTTCACGGGAATATGATAATCGGCTTCCCCTGCCGGAAGGCTGAATTTTCCCTCGCCATGTGCTATCCATATACCCAGCCGGCTTCCTGCAAGGGATGAAAGCATAATCGAATTATTATCCTGGATATTGACATTCAGAAAGGCCGATTCGAACTTATTCGAATCATTGAACAGCATGCGTGAACGTTTCCCTCCTGCAACACCCACCAGTCCCAGTTCAACCATAAGCTGGCACCCGTTGCAGACACCGAGGCTCAATGTATCCTCACGAGCATAGAACCGGTCAAGCGCCTCCTTTGCCTTTTTGTTGTAAAGGAATGCTCCGGCCCATCCCCTGGCAGAACCCAGCACATCGCTGTTTGAAAATCCACCCACGAACACGATCAAATTGACATCCTCAAGAGTTTCACGGCCGCTTATAAGGTCTGTCATGTGGACATCCTTCACATCCATGCCGGCAAGATGCATGATCCATGCCATCTCCCGGTCGCCGTTCACCCCCTTTTCCCTTATTATGGCGGCCTTTACCCCGCTTTTATCCCTTCGGTCGGGATCAATGCCGTATTGTGACAAACATCCTGTAAAATTTCCGGGAAATTTGTACGAGAGGGGCTGAAGGCTGTAATTCTCAAATCTTTTAAGGGCCAGCTCATTGCCCGACTGCCTTCTGTCAAGCAGGTATGAGGAGCGGTACCAGACGTCCCGGAGCTTATCTGCATTGAGTTCGTAGATGCCATGTTCATGTTTCAGGATAAATTCGCGGTTGTTGTTATACCGGCCAATGATACGCGCATTCACACCCTTGTCTGCCAGTCCGCGGACTGTCTTTTCGCCGTTTTTAACCTGTATCAGAACGGCAGGTTTTTCGCTGAAAAGAATATTTATTATCGATTCATCAAACCCCTCAAGGTCTGCGGTTATTCCGGCTTTTATCTCGGGGAAACACATCTCCAGCAAAGCAGTGATCAATCCACCGCCCGAAACATCATGCCCGGCCAGGATCTCTTCGTTAAAGACCATCTCCTGCAGCACGTTGAAGGCATTTGCAAAATAGTCCGCATTACTGACAGAGGGACATTCGCGTCCCACAAAATTTATCGACTGTGCAAAGCTGCTTCCACCAAGGGAAAAGCCTTCGTCCGAAAGATCGACATACAGGAGGGAACTTCCTGCAACATCCTTCAGATTGGGAGTCACCGTTTTCCGGATATCGGTGACTTCGGCGGCAGCGGATATTATAACTGTCCCCGGTGCGTAAACCATGTTGCCATCCGGATATTTCTGTGTCATCGAAAGGGAATCCTTGCCGGTCGGGATATTTATGCCAAGGGCCTTTGCAAAGCCGGAGGCTGCCTCGACAGCCCGGTAGAGGCGGCTGTCTTCCCCCTCGTTTTTTGCAGGCCACATCCAGTTGGCACTGAGTGACACTCCTTTTAAACCATCCTGCAGGGGTGCCCACAGGATATTGGTAAGTGCCTCGGCAATGGAAAGCACCGATCCCCTGGCAGGATCTATAAGGGCCGCAACGGGCGCATGGCCTATGGCAGTTGCAATGCCCCTGTATTCTCCATAACCGATCGCCATCACCGCCAGGTTATTCAGGGGCAGCTGTATCTTCCCCGTGGTTTGCTGCAGGGCTACTTTCCCGGTAACGCTGCGGTCAACCTTGTTGGTGAGCCAGTCCTTGCATGCCACCGCTTCAAGCTGCAGCACCCATATAAGGTATTCACGGAAGCGTTTCTCATCGAACTCAAGCTCATCAAAATTGATTTCAACGGTCCTGTCGCTCATCACGGTCTGCGGAGGGTTGCCAAACAGCATCTCGAGCTTCAGATCGAGCGGGTTTATTTTTTTCACCCTGTCTTCAAAAGTGAACTGCATATCGCCGGTAACCTCGCCTATATTGTACATTGGAGCACGTTCACGATCGCATACCTTTTTCAGCATGTCCACATCTTTTTCATGCAGTACCAGCCCCATCCTCTCCTGCGACTCGTTGCCTGCTATCTCACGCGCCGACAGGGTAGGATCGCCTACCGGCAGCTTGTCCATTTCAATCTTTCCCCCCGCCTTTTCCACAAGCTCTGAAAGACAGTTCAGATGCCCCCCTGCACCATGGTCGTGTATTGAGATAATGGGATTTTCATCTGACTCCATCATGGCCCTGATGGCATTGCTTACCCTCTTCTGCATTTCGGGATTGGACCGCTGGACAGCATTCAGCTCGATCTTATTCTCATATTCTCCGGTTGCAACCGACGATACGGAGCTTCCGCCCATCCCGATCCTGTAATTGTCCCCTCCAAGCAAAATAATACGGTCCCCCTTTACCGGGTCATCCTTTAAACTGTCCTTCTTCTTTCCGTATCCTATGCCGCCGGCAAGCATTATCACCTTATCATATCCGAAGGTCTTCCCCTTTTCACTGTGCTCAAAGGTCAGCAGGCTGCCGCAAACAAGCGGCTGGCCGAACTTGTTACCGAAATCGCTTGCGCCATTGGATGCCTTGATCAGAATATCCTCGGGTGTCTGGTACAGCCAGGGTCTGGGCATAACACCATTTTCCCATGCACGGCCAGGTTCGCTACGGGAGTAGGCGGTCATATAGACAGCCGTTCCGGCCAGGGGCAAGGCTCCCTTTCCGCCGGCAAGGCGATCTCTTATCTCACCCCCTGTTCCCGTTGCAGCACCGTTGAAAGGTTCCACTGTCGTGGGAAAATTGTGTGTTTCGGCTTTCAGCGAAATCACTGTTTCCACATCCCTGGTCTCAAACCAGTCCGGACGGTCCTGGCGGACAGGGGCGAACTGCCTGGAAACAGGTCCCTGCAGGAAAGCGCAGTTATCCTTGTAGGCAGAAACCACCCGGTTGGGATTTTCAGATGTGGTTTGCTTTATCATCTGGAAAAGTGACCAGGGTTGTTCCATCCCGTCAATGATGAACTTTCCGTTGAAAATCTTGTGCCGACAGTGCTCAGAGTTGATCTGGGAAAAACCGAAAATTTCGCTGTCGGTGAGCTTTCTTCCAAGCCTGGCGCTGGCCTCCACGAGATAGGCAATCTCTTCCGCGCTAAGCGCAAGCCCTTCCTGACGGTTATAGGATTCAATGTCATCTATATAAAAAACCGGATCGGGCTCCCTGCTTATATGATAAATTTCCTGGTCGAGTCCGTCGTATAGCCGTTGGAGCATTGGATCGTAATGGGGCTGGTTGTCATCAGGAAATTCGGATAGTCCGGCAACTCTGGCGGGGGACTGGGCCACCGATTTTGACGGTGAAGGTTTACCATGCCTGGTATCATACTGCACAAACTCCTCGATGCGGCTGATCCCTGAAATTCCCATATTCTGGGTTATCTCCACGGCGTTTGTGCTCCAGGGAGTGACCATTTCACGGCGGGGTCCGGTAAATTTGCCTTCTATCCTTTTGGCTTTTAAAAAGGCTGCACCGTCGAATAGCCAGGTCAGCTTGTTTATATCAGCGCCATTCAGAGGCTCAGGGGTTTCAACTGCGTAAATTGTATCTGTCGGATTGCGGAAAAATAGTATCATCGCCGGAAGTATATTTTTAAGGATAATCAATTCCCCTGCGAAATTATAAAAACATCGGGAGTATATAGCCGTTTTTTTTCAGAATGTATCAACACACCTGAAAATGCAATTCCTGTTTTCCTGTCCGCCGGAAACCGGA
>SLGC01000376.1 GCA_007123885.1 Bacteroidales bacterium
CAACCAGTGCTTCCTGATATTTTAATACAACCGGGATACTGTCCAATTCCGGTATGGTGCGAAAAATGGGATAATCTTGCCATTGTGCCGTATCCAGGCCGGTTTCTTCAACAGTGTAATTAATATTGTTTTTCGGATTGAACGGATGAGCAGACCAGCCATAGGCCATATATTCAGGATACCGGTCCGGGCCATAATCCCAGCGGTCGAAAATCTCGACCTGAACAATAATGCCCCGCTGTTCTGTCATTGCCAGGTATTCACGGAACTGCTCCCAGAAAGTCTCATTCCATTGATCCAGACTGTAAAGACCGGTCTCTTCATCCCTGTGGAATGGATAGATGTTGTTGTCATTATATAAATCACTTTCGGGATCGATACGGTCACGACTCGACATTGTATTACGCAGATAATTCCCGCCGGCTAATGTCAGCAGATCAAGATGGGCTTCAAGGCCCTGAGGCCCAATGTTTGGATGATTGAACAGATTATCCTGATCCGATCCTCCCAGTAACAGTATGGGTTCCCCATTGTATTGCCAGTAACGTGCATCTTCCGGCCAGGGCTTGATCCGGTTAGCTTCACGTAAATCATCATCAGTTTTACATGCATTCATTAATATCAAAATTCCGGCAAACAGGGAAACCTGATATAAAAGCCCTGAAGTCACATTTTTAACAAATTGCTTTACTCTCATATAAGATAGTGATTAATCCAACTACCCCGGGGCAGAGCCCCTAAGTATCAAATGGAATTTACTATTTCCGATCCGGATCCCTTGTGACCCATCCCAAAGGTTTCACAAAAAACAGAAATAACTGACAATTTTACTATTTTTTTCTTAAACTATCATCCTTTTTCGATTCTATAATAAGTGATGTGTAGCTGCCAGGGTATACCAGCGGAGGGAATTCGCAGTAACGATCGGCAGATCAGTCTCACGGGGTGAGCACAGGTCAGTCTTACGGGGTGAGCACAGGTCAGTCTTAAGGGGTGAGCACAGGTCAGTCTTAAGGGGTGAGCGCAGGTCAGTCATCTTTGAAAATTGAACGGAAAACAAGTATCAACCCCCCGATAGCAGCAAGCAGGAAAAAGATCATTGCAATTGCGGGATAACCAAGAATATGAAACGTGGTTTCTATATTCATCAGCAGTGCCGCACCTATTATGAGTGCGGCAAGTATAAGTCCGGTTGTCAGTCGGTTGGCGGCCTCCTGAAGGCCGTGTATAAAGTACTTCTCGTCAATTACCTTGGTGCGGATGGTGAGCTTGTTGGCAGCCAGCAGGCTGAATATTTCATTTGCACGTCCGGGCAGGTTTTCCAGGAAGTTTTTGGTATCAAGCAGTGCCTCGTACCAGTTGCCGGGCTTCAGGCTGCCTTTCATCTTTTCCCGGATGATCTCAAAAGCATTCTCACGAAGGGCAGCATTGGGATCAAATTCGGGGTCGAGGGTGCGGCCTACACGGTCAAGGTTCAGCAAAGCCTTGCCCAGCATTATCATCTCGTTGGGAAGTATGATGCCGTTATCGGCTGCTATACGGGTAATCTCAAGCACCAGCCGTCCTACCTCGATCTGTTGGAGGGGACTGTCGCGGGTCTTGAGTATAATTTCAGTGATCTTCTTTGTAAAGAGGGTCTCGTTGGAATTTTCCTCCTTTTCGGCAATGGAAATAAGATATTTTGCAGCCTTCTCGCCTTCACCTTCGCCGACTGCTATAAGGATCCTGGTCAACTTCAGTTTAAGGTCTTCGGGTATTCTGGCTACCATACCAAGGTCTATCAGGGCAATGCCTCCGGTATCTGTGATATATACATTCCCGGGATGTGGATCGGCATGGAAAAAGCCATCTACCAGGATCTGCTTAAGGTAAGCCCTGAAAAGTTCTTGGGCAAGGTCCTCGCCGTTTATTTCGGTCAGACGCAAGGGAGTGATGTTACCAAGGTTTTTACCGGGGATGTACTCCATCGTAAGCACGCGTGAAGTGGTATAATCTTCAACCGGCCTGGGAACAACAATATATTTGAATTCCCTTAGGTTGCCGGATAGTGTTGACAGGTTCCGGGCCTCCTGCAAGTAGTCGAGTTCCTGTAGCATGGCCTTGCGGAACTCCTCAACCGTTGCACCCAGCATAAGTTGTTTGCCTATTTTTGTATGCTTTTGAAGAAACCATGCTATATCCTGAAAAGCATCAAGATCATCGAATATCTGTTGCCGGATGCCTGGTCGCTGTACCTTCACTGCCACCGGCTTCCCACCCCGGAGCGTGGCTTTGTGTACCTGCCCTATTGATGCCGAGGCAACAGGTTTGACTTGAAATTCATCGAATGCTTTGGATACGCGTAACCCGAGTTCAGATGCAAGTATTTCCTCCACCTGGCTTTCCGGTATAGGCTCAACTTTATCCTGTAAGCGGGAAAGGGCTTTCAGGTAATCGGGCGGGAAAAAATCAGCTCTTGAGGAAAGAAATTGTCCGAGTTTTATATACGTTGGTCCCAGTTTTTCAAGATCGCCGGGAAGATCCTCTGCCTTTGATTCTCCTCCGGCTTCCTCTTCTTCCATATCGGATGGACGCTCATCCAGATCAATTTTATGGGCCAGATCCGATTGTCCGTACTTTACAAGAAGCCTTAACAAGTCCCTGTAGCGCTTTAGATGCTCGGTCTTTTTTCTAAACTTCATCTGAACATACATAATTTTACATATAACCCTGTGCCGGCAAGGTTTGTCATCATTACGGTCATAAGGCATCAGACTACTTAGTCCTTAAAAACCCCCTTCAGGAATAAAGCTTTCATATCCTGCAGGGGGTTTTATTTCATCTTGCTACTATGCCTGAACAGCATTGGCATTTACATAATTTAGTGCTATTTCATTCAATAATGCGTCTGCATTCTTTTCTTCTTCGAGTGTCTGTTCCAGCATTTCGGCCACATCAGTGTATCCCAGCTGCCTTGCAAATGCGCAAAGGGTTCCGTATGCAGCGATCTCATAATGCTCGATCCGCTGGGCGCCGCTTATTATACCGGCGTCCCTGATGCTGTCAGTGGTTTCTGCATTCAGCATATCCTTTTCCTCCTCTAACAGGCCCTTCATGCCTTCGCATGTAGTACCTTCCAGAGAAACATTCAGCATCCGGGCTATTTCTTCAAGCCTTTCTTTCTGTTTCATGGTTATCTGATGGTGTTCTTCGATAGCTGTGCGCAGTTTTTGATTGGTTGCAGCTTTTGCGTCTTTCTGCAATGCATCTACCAGCATACTTTCAGCGCTGTACACATCACGCAGCTCATGAAGGAATAGTTCTCTGAAATCATTAAATTTTTCTTTTGCCATAGGTATAAGTTTTAAATGTTCAACAATTTGATTTAATTCCAACCTTACAAGTATTGAGGTAATCCAATCAGATGTTAACCGTATCTGCCTTTTGGGTAACTGTCAACAGTTCTGATACGGTTAATGAAATAAACCGAAAATCGTGCCAAAGGCAATTGTACGGTAAGGGGTTCCTGCAACACTTCTAAACAGGAAAACATCAAATAAAGCATACTACTGTGAAACAATTCCATAGCAATTTTGAAGGAGTTCGCGAACGTGGAGCAGTTACTCATGAGTGCGGCTATTTTCCACAGGATGAGCATATATCCATTCAATTACTTTAACTGTTTTTGCGCATTCACTTTACCAGTTTAAGCAGCAACTTCTTATTTTGGCGTAGGAATATTTTACCTGCAAGAAAATGGCTCAATGGTTTTTAAAAAACATGCTCCATTTGGTATGATTATAGATTAATTATAAAATCCATCATGAAATGAGCATCTATTTTAAATGTACCAAATGTCTCAACAAGTAATGATTACAGAAGCCGTAACTGTTGGAAGAGCCTGCAATTTCCCGGTTACTGCCCTTAGTTTTGTTAAAATCGAGGGAACCCGCCAGACTCTTTCCAGTCCATATACCGGGTTACTCCCAATATTCGCCATTGAAGCAGCATTTTCACGGTGTACCCTGGTAGGCGGAGATATGAAGGTCTTTATAGGCTAGTCAAAGCATATAAACAGGTTCCTGATCGTGCATTAAAAGAATTTAATTTTCCGAAATAATTGTAACCTCAAACAAGAAATAGCGATGTATAATTCCAAACCATCTATTGCATTTTTCGGTTCAAGCCTGGTCTCTGCTTACCGGAATGGTGCTGCAACCTACTACAGGGGCATCATAAAGTACCTCCACAGGCTTGGTTACAAAATCACCTTTTATGAGCCGGATGTTTTTGACAGGCAAAAACATGTCGATCTTCACCATCCGGGCTGGGCCAATGTGGTTGTTTATGATAATAACCTGCTTGCTGCTGAACATGCTGTAGAAAACGCCAGGCAGTCGGATGTGCTGATCAAGGCAAGCGGAACAGGAGTGTTTGATGAGTATCTTGAGAAGGCGATCCTTGAGATCAGGAAACCTTATCAACTGGCAATCTTCTGGGATATTGATGCCCCGTTGACACTGGAGTCAGTTTTTAGCAACCCCAAAGCTCCCCTCAGAGAGCTGATCCCGGAATATGATTATATATTTACCTGCGGAGGGGGGGGACTTATTGTCGATGCATACAAGTTGCTCAATGCCAGGGAATGTATACCTGTATATAATGCACTTGACCCTGAAACACATTTCCGGGTTCAACCTGAACAACGGTTCAGGTGTGACCTGGCATTCCTGGGAAACCGGCTGCCCGACAGGGAAGAGAGGGTTAACGAGTTTTTTCTTGATGTTGCCCGCGAAATGCCCCAAAAGAATTTTATTCTGGCCGGCAGTGGCTGGGATATTGCCGGCCTTCCGGAGAATGTAAAATATGCAGGCCATGTGTATACATATGAACACAATGCGTTCAATTCCTCCCCGTGGGCTGTCATGAATATCAGCCGGCAAACCATGGCAGATTATGGCTTTTCACCTGCATCCAGGATATTTGAAGCGGCAGGTGCCGGTGCATGTATAATAACCGACTACTGGAGAGGGATCGAACAGTTTTTCGAGCCTTCAAATGAGATCCAGGTAGTCAGGAGCGGGGCGGAGGTAAAACTGATGCTGGAACAGCTTGACGATAAGAAAGCTGAGAAAATAGGTATGGCAGCATTTGCAAGGGTTGTGGCAGAACATACCTATGAAAAAAGAGCTTTGCAGGTCAGCAATATACTTCTTGAGAAAAGAGCATTTACAACAAACCCGACGCATCTGTAATTTTTTGCAAGGCATATATATGGCTTTCTTCCCACACCAGTGGGTCATTGAACCGGACGGTTATATATCCGGACAACTTTCTGAGAAAAAGGAATTTAATGGATAAAATAAATACATCTGAATAAAAGACTATGCAAAAACCGGATATACCCGATATTGAAGGAATTCCCCTTGTGGGACTTGGCACCTGGAATATGTTTGGAAAAGAATGTGCCAGAACGATAGCGGCCGCAATAGATATGGGATACAGGCATCTGGATACCGCCCAGAATTACAGGAATGAAAAAGAGGTGGGAGAGGGTGTTGAACTCAGCGGAGCCCGAAGAGATGAACTTTTCATCACCACCAAAGTCAGTACATATAACCTGGAGCCCAGTGCGTTGGAACAATCCGTTCAAGAGAGTCTTGAAAAACTGCAAACAGATTATATTGACCTGCTTCTTATCCACTGGCCGACACCGGATATGGACCTGGAGGCAACCCTTTCAGCAATGTTCAGACTCATGGCTGAAGGAAAGATAAGGAAGACGGGCGTCAGCAACTTTTCCCCGGTCCTTTTCCGGGAAGCCATCAGCATTGGTCCCGTTATATGCAACCAGGTAGAATTCTCTCCTTATATAAAGCAGGATGACAACCTTGCCGTGGCCAGGGACTCGGACCTGGTCATAACAGCCCATACCCCTCTTGGAAAAGGCAGGGCTTGCAAGGATCCCAAACTTCAGCAGATCGGAAAAAAAAACGGGAAAACAGCAGCACAAGTGACACTGAGATGGTTGTTGCAGCACGGGAATGTTTCGGTAATACCCAAATCTTCCAATATGGAACACCTTCAGGAAAACTTTAAGGTATTTGATTTTAAGCTTACCGGAGATGAAATGAAAATGATATCGGATCTCTGAAAAGCTCGTACTGGTCCGGTCATTGAAGTCAAATTGTGTTAAAGGTTAAGCCTTCCGGAAAAACGCGGGTTAAAGAAAGCCAATTCCCCTCCCTATACTATGCCGGTGTTTCGCAAATAACGTATAAAAAAAATCCCTCATTTTCCGTGGAAATATCATCAATAAATTAAGCAGGGGAAAAAGTCCCCGCATCTTTGATGAAACCCTCAGTACAGCATCGGATTTGAGATAAGCCTTCCTGTTTTCTATTAATACCAGTGATTCATCATAATCAGGGGACAGGTTATACTGTTTGAGATATTTCTTCCCTTCGGGGGAAAAAAGAGACCGGAAAAGTATCTTTTCTCTCTTTTTAAGATGCCTGCGGATAAACCGGACAGACCTGTTGCAAACGGCACATTCGCTGTCAACAAGTAATACGGGATATCCTTTGTTTTTTGCCATTTTCTTTTTCGAAGGAGGATCAACCAACTCAATCTACACCGGATATTCATAACAAAAGAGGCTCTCCTTTGTTCAGGATAACCTGAAAAACGAAAGCCTGGAACAAGGATGTGGCATAACATAATTCTCTTTGAGAGGCTGTACCGGAATAACGGAAAGAAGCATGGAGCATGGATGTGGCATAACA
>SLGC01000191.1 GCA_007123885.1 Bacteroidales bacterium
CTGAGTCAATTCTTCGAAGTGCCACACTCTCTTACAATGGCGTTCCTACTGTCGGATTGGGTTCCAATACAGCATACCCGCGCAGGGGAACCCAGTCCGGCTTCTATCTCAGAAAATACATAGAAGAAGTGCCATTAATTCCAAATGGTGAAAATAGTACCAACTGGATCGCGATCAGGCTGGCAGAAATGTACCTGATAAGGGCCGAAGCCGAGTTCGAGATGGGAAATCCCGGTCCCGCGGCAACTGCCCTGAACGCAACCCGTGAAAGGGCAGGAATCAGCCTTGTTGATGAAACGACTTTAACCCTTGATCACGTGCGGAATGAAAGGAGGTTTGAACTGGCCTTTGAGGGACATCGCTTTTGGGATCTCCGCAGGTGGCGTATAGCGGAAGATATCCTGAACTACCGGTTCCATGGGGCATATCCCATACTCCATTACGAGACCATGAAATACTATTATCTCCCTCTTGAAGTAGAAACTGCTTCACGCACATTTCTTCCTCAGCACTATTATAATCCTATTACTGACAGCAGGATAAATAATAATTCAGATCTGATTGAAAATCCGGGTTACTAAACTTCTAAACGATCCATAAGACCAATAATTTAATTTAAATAGTTACTTATGAAAATAAATTTTTTAAGATATTCCACGATAGTGCTTTGGACTGTTCTTGCCGGCCTGTTTAGCTGCAACGAGCCGATTACCGACTTTGGCTTCGATGGACAGATATCAGGTATCGTAACCGATAACAGCGGGAATCCGGTTTCGGGCGATCCAAAGCTTGCCACCTATTCTGTTCATGCGCTTGGCGAACTTGACAATGTTCCCATGGTTATGCGGATCCTTGGTGACGGGACTTATGCCAATATTATGCTTTATCCCCAGTCATACAAGGTAACACTACGTGGCCCATTCATTGAGTCCACTACTGACACTATTGTTGTTGATCTTACCGGCGGCAAGATTGTTACCCAGAATTTCACGGTAACGCCATTATTAACAATCCCTCCGCCATCAATCAGCGGCAATCCCACGGCGACCGGGGTAAATGTCAGTTATTCAATAACCGGCAATGGAGGTAATACTCCAAACCGAAGGGAGATTTATGTCAGCACCGTATCATGGCCCACAAGGACTACAGGATCAGGTATGGGATATAGCAGCGTGAATCATACTGTCACAGAAGATTCAGGTACGGCAAATATCACCGGCCTGCAACCTGGCACCAGGTATTTTGTGCGTGTCGGAGCCCGGGCTGACGGACAGAGCCTTTATAATCATAGTGAACAGATAGTTTTCACAACTCCTGCCAATTAGGACTGGTTTTTTTTATAAATGATGCCTGATGGGAAGCAATTCCTGTCTGGCATCATTTAAATTGATGCCTGCTGGTTCATAAGCATATTAAAGGTAAGGTATCTGAGACCAATTTATCGGTCTAAACTTAAAAGCTTAGTTTAAATTGAAGAACCAAATCATAAAGTTTATTGAAAAAAGTCATGGAGGACCATTTTAAATATTTAATAGATGCAAATAATACACGGTGTTTAACTTTGTAGAAAAACCTCACAAGATTATGATTTCTTTAAAGAACCATTTAATAGTTCTTATTGTTATTCTGACGGGCTCAATGTTAGCCTGTTCCACACATCCGGAGAGAGAATTCTGGTCACCCTACCAGGATATAAACTGGCCTGAAATTGGTTATTATGATTCTGAATTCCATACTCATCCCGGACTTGGCGATGAACAATATGATCCTCACCAGACTATTGACAGGTATCATGAAGAGGGATACAGGATCCTTGTACTGGCCGGGCACGACTATGATATTCCCGATGATCATATAAACAGCATCTATCCGTGGACAGGGCTTTCCGAAGTATATGAAGCGATCAAGTATGTGCAAAATCCAACCGAGGGTAATAAAACCTATGAGGAGATGGCAAATGAGCCTTTTCAGGACCGTGATCCCGTGGCACTGGGCATGGTGTCGGTTGAAGGCAATGAGGTTTCGGGGCCTCATCATATGGTAAGTCTTTTTAATTCCCTCACCACCGGCGGGCCCACTGAAGCTGCAACTCTGCGGAATATAGAAGAGCTGGGAGGGATCGTCTATTTTGCCCATCCAGGCAGATATGTTGATAGATGGGGATTGACAGCCTACTGGTATGTTGATCTTTATTTGAGGTTTGATGCACTGATCGGCCAGGCCGTTTTTAACAGGGAAGATACTCATCCGCTGGACAGGGATTTTTATGATAAGATTGTACACATATTAGGCCATGAGAGACCGGTGTGGCTGTTTGGTGAGGATGACATGCACCGCGAAACAACTCTGGGATGGAACCGGGATGTCATACTGCTTGAAAACTTTCGTCCGGGCTCAATGCATCCGGATATCCCGGACGGAAGTGCGCCGGATGTATATATAGCCTTGAGAAAAGGGCATTCGTATCTCTGGAAGCCTTCCGAACAATACAATAAAAGGGCATTCAATATTTCAGATGTAACAGTTACAGCAACCAGGGTCAATCTTACAATAGATGACCAAAGCAGGGTTAATGAAATCAGATGGATGACCCATAATCCCAAAACAGGCACATCTGAGATTATACACTACGGGTATTCCATATCTGAATCAAATATTCCCGTATATAGCGGCTTTGTCAGGGCAGAGATTGAGGGTGAGGAAGGCACTATCTATACTCAACCGTTTTATCTGAAAGAAATAAATTAGTAAATTATTAAAGAGTATTCGTGGATAAAAAGATTTTTAGAATTTAACCTTGGACATATATTATCCTGAAGATGAGATTAAAAGAGAGTTCAAAATAATTAGGGCATTTGGCTTTGGTCAGGTTTAGGTTGGTTTAGGTTGGTTAAGGCCCTTGTCCCAGGTATTTATATTCCGGGACAAGGGCTTTTTGATTTTAATAGTTTTATTGGTTTATGATTTAAATTTGTACGGGGTCGAAGGGATGAATCGATTTGCCGGGCCTGATAATTTAAAGAATTTTATATTACAACTTTATTTGGTTTTTATTTAATAAATTGCCCGGTAATTAATAAGTCCGGCTGGCATTGTATCTGTAAAGGGATACATTGGAAAAACTATAAAACTTCATTAAGTTTTAATCTTTTTCAAAAAGAGTGATGATGTACGATAAGGAATGGGATAAACGGATAAAGTCCGGAATAATGAGAGGCGATCATGATTGCTTCCGGAGTTTATACCGGCGTTTTTATTCCAGATTATGCCAGATCGCATGTAATTATACCGGCCGCCCTGAAATCGCAGAAGAGATCGTGCAGGATACTTTCCTGAAGCTGTGGGAAGACAGAAGAGATATTAATATCCAGGGTGGTTTCCATTCATATCTTTTTATTGCTGTCCGCAATAAATCATTGAATTATCTGAAACATTTAATTACAGAAAGGCGATACAGTTCAGAAAAATTGCAGCATATACATACAAGTATTAACTATCTTCATGTCAGCCAGGAAGATGGTTCTTCAATACTTATTTCTGAGGAAATGGAAAGAAGTTTTAAAGAAGCTCTTGAATCCCTTCCTCCAAAATGCAGGGAGATTTTTCTGCTTAGAAGACAAGAGGGCTTGAAGCATTCAGAAATTGCAGCAGAACTGTCTCTTTCTCAAAATACGGTACAAAGGCAGATTTCAATTGCGATTGAAAAGTTGACCAGCAAGCTTTTACCTGTTATAAGAGAAAAAATAAGGAAAAGCTGATTTTGAAAACCATTTTTTTGCAATGGATGGGGAATAAGCAATTATCAATACTGTCCAACTATTACTTCCCGATACAGAAGTTTTTGAAAATATTACCCAGGATCTCGTCGGTGGTTATCTCGCCGGTAATCTCACCAAGATGATACAACACTTCTCTTATATCCATTGCCAGCAGTTCGCCGGAAAGCGCCGTTTCGAGTCCCGTTGATGCGCGAACGGCAGCTTCATGGGCATTGCTGAGGGCATGGTAGTGACGGATATTGGTTACGATGATATCATTTTCAATGGATCTTCCATGATGAATTATTGAAACCAGAAGGGATTTCAACTTTTCAAGCCCGCTGCCTGTTTTTGCCGATATTTCCAGCATGTGATCCTTTTCCCTAAGGGCAGGAAATGTTTGCTTATTGAAGATACTTATTCCTTCATCCGGTCCGGGTGCTGGTTTGTTGCTTTTTGAAGGACCTGATCTGCCTTCAACTCCGCCGGTTCCGTCTGCGGCTCTTTCCGCCGGAAGGTCCTCTTTCCCCTTAAGCAGGTCTGCTTTGTTCAGCAGCAGGATAATTGTTTTATCACTGAAATCTGTTTTTTCAAGCAATCCTTCGATAAGATGATCTATATGCCCGGCTGTATCTGTAGCTTCAGCCATAAAAAGAATTATGCCGGCCTGGCGGATCTTCTCCATGGTCCTTTCGATACCCATTATCTCGACTTTATCGGTAGCCTCATGTATTCCAGCTGTATCGATGAACCTGAAGCTGATCCCTTCGAGATGTATCAC
The DNA here is from genome assembly GCA_007123885.1 of Bacteroidales bacterium. GTDB lineage: Bacteria > Bacteroidota > Bacteroidia > Bacteroidales > PUMT01 > PXAP01. The sequence goes on from SLGC01000191.1 coordinate 4,540, forward strand.
ATCCTCTATTGAGTCTCTTGTTGTTCCCGGTATTTCCGATACAAGCGCTTTTTCTTCCATTAACAGTTTATTGAGCAGGGTGGATTTTCCTGTGTTTGGTTTGCCGGCAATAACCACGGGAATTCCGTTTTTTAGCGCGTTTCCCAGTGAAAAGGAGCTGATAAGCAATTCGAGCATGGCTGTTATCGTATCGACAAGGACCTTCAGCTCAGTTCTGTCGGCAAATTCAACATCCTCTTCGCTGAAATCCAGCTCAAGTTCAACCAGTGATATGAAATCAAGAAGTTGTTTGCGAAGGTTCTTTATTTCGCCGGAAAACCCGCCTCTCATCTGCTGCATGGCCACTTTATGAAAAGCAGCCGACCCGGAGGCTATAAGATCGGCAACAGCTTCAGCCTGGGAAAGGTCCATTTTCCCGTTGAGGAAGGCCCGTTGAGTGAATTCACCCGGTTTTGCCGGTTCGGCACCATGATCCAGCAGCAGTTGAAGGATTTTTTGCTGTATATAGACTGATCCATGACATGAAACTTCAATTATATCTTCGCCTGTATATGACCGGGGCGACCGGAATATTGAAAGCAGTACCTCATCAATTATTTCACTGTTATCATGAATTTTGCCCAAATGGAGTGAACCCACTGCCAGTTCGGCAAGCCGAAGCCCTTTTTCAGCCGGAAGGAAGATCTCTTCGCAAATTGAGACGGCATCTTCACCACTCAGGCGGATAACTGCAATTGCACCCATACCTGGCGGCGTGGCAATTGCGGCTATAGTAGTATTGAGTTTCATTATTATGATTTATTATTAGTGTCTGCTAAAAATAAAACTTCGATCTTTGAGATCTTTGATAATTCACGTTTTGCAACCTTTTTTTAAATGGTGACGATCTGAAATGATTCTGTTGGCTTGAGTTCATATGAGGCAAAATTACTCAATTCCGTCAAATGCCTGAAAATATGCATTAAGGCACTGAAGGGTCATGATTTAAAGAAAATGCTGTTCAAGCACATGAGGATGAATAATCTAATCTATTTTATTATATTTGGACATCTGAAATAACCATAAAAATTATTAACACTATTCATAAACGAAATTATCAGTTAATCATGCTTTTTAATCAGTGCCGGAAGTAACCTGTCCGGCCATTAAACTTCATCTATGAAACCTTCGTATTTTAAGGCAAGTAAAAGAAACATCAATAATTCTTATTCCAGAAGAGAATTCATAAAAACCTCAGCCATTACCCTGGGTGCTATCAGCATTGTAAGTCTGCCTCTAGCTTGTAATAACCGCCGTGAGCGTTTATTCAAATACGCTTTTTGTAATGAAATACTGGAAGATACCAGCTGGCCGGAACAGTGCGAGATAATCGGAAGAGCCGGATATGACGGTGTTGAGATTGCTCCTTTTACCCTTGCTCAGGGAGGTGTTCTGGAAATAGGTCCCGCCGCACGCAGGCAGATGGTCCGGGATATGGAAAATGCCGGTATTGAATGTGCCGGATTACACTGGTTGCTCGCACCACCTCCCACAGGTCTTCATTTTACCACCCCCGACAATCAGCAGCGGCAAAAAACTGTCGATTATCTCGTTGCCCTTATTGATTTTTGCGGGGATCTCGGCGGACCGGTAATGATATTCGGATCACCCCGCCAGCGAAGCACCGTGGAGGGGATATCGGTTGAGGATGCCAGAAATAATTTTGCCGATGGTCTGGCACAGGTAGCCGATCATGCAGCGCAGCGCAATGTCAAAATACTTGTAGAGGCACTGTCAAAAGATCAGACAGACGTGGTCAACACACTTGAAGATGCAGTTGAGATAGTGAATAAAGTTAACCATCCTGCTATCCGGTCCATGTTTGATTTTCATAATACTGCCGATGAAACCGAACCGTTACATGAACTTGTACGGAACTATTATCCATATATCGAGCATGTGCATGTTCAGAACATGGATGGCACGCTAATAACTACCGACGCAATCCCGGAAAATTATATTCCTGCATTCGAAGTTCTGAAAGAATTGGAATTTGACAAATGGGTTTCTCTTGAGGTATTTGATTACACTCCCGGAGGAGTGTTTATTGCTGAGGAAGGTATGAGGACATTCCTGGAAATTGAAAGAAAAATTACCTAGCATTTAGTGTTAAAACAGGTTGCACATTATGTATTCAATACATGCATATTTCAGACGGGATCATTGATACAAACA
>SLGC01000242.1 GCA_007123885.1 Bacteroidales bacterium
CCATCCCATGATACCAAGCCTGAAGGCTGCTTCTGCTTCTATGAATTTCTGCTCCTGAAACGTAAACATGGTAATGGGCTGCACCCATGCATCCCAGTCGGTCGTATATCTTGATCCGGCATAGAACCCCTGTATCTGCTCTGCTTCTCCTATAGGAGCAATCGGTCCTTCGTAAAAATAGGCCTCCATTCTGGGATCATTCCTCTCATCCATCAAACCATGGATCGTTGTTGATACCGAAAGATGGTTGCGGCCCCACCAGAACTCGCCCCAGGGGTTACCCTGACCAAGGGCGACCTCGAAAGGTCCTGTATAAAGAACCTGGTCTGCGGCGCTTTCAAAAGCATTATCAAGTGCATTCAGGGCTCTTGCAGCGTATGCCTGTTCATCGATATTGGTAAGACGAAGGTTTAACCTTGCCATCAGTGCATGTGCATACCTCCTCCATGCCTCTTTATAGGCATCGCCTGAAAGATGGCGGAAGAAGTAATCCACACCCGGGGAAAGAAGCGTTGCCCTGTCAATATTCTCTACGGCATCATCCAGTAATTCAAAAATTATGGGATACAACTCGGACTGTCGCTGGTATGAGGGAGTCAGGTTGTCTGCTCCCTGGAACGCCTCCTCGTATGGCACTTCACCCCACATATCGGTAGCTACCGACAGGTTATAGGCCATCATAACCTGCCCTATTGCCCTGGCCATAAAATTGTCAGGCTCATCACCCGTCTCCGGATCGGTCTTATCAATGATGGTCTGGGCTATTGTCATCACATCGTATATGGAATTCCAGCTGTTGTTAAATGTTGATGCAGAATTCTGAGCCACTCTGCGGTCTGCTTCGCCCGACTGGGCCCAGGTACCGGCAGCATGTTCGATATAAACCGTAGTGTACCAGGCTATATCGGTAGCTGTTGTTTCAAATGCCGATTTCAACAACAGATCGGGAATCAGATTATTGGCGTTCATCACCGCCGTATTGTTCCGGTCTACGTTGATCTCGTCCATCCTGTCTTCGCTGCAGGAAAACAGCAGCAAAGAACTTAATAAAAGTGTCGAATATTTTAATATTTTCTTCATGATTGTATGTTTTTCTTAAAATGTCAGATTAAGGCCGAGGCCGAATGATGTTGTCTGCGGCAGGGACATATAGTCCATTCCACCCTGCATATTACCCTGTCCCTGCGATGCTTCCGGATCGAAATTTGGGAGGGTTGTCCACAGAAGGATATTCCTGGTTATCAGGCTCAGTGATGCCCTCTGTATTCCTGCCGGAGCTGTTAATCTTGCAGGTATGTTATAGCTCAGTGCAACCTGCCTCAGCTTTACAAATGATGTTTCGTAGACCTGTGACTCATCCATTGCATCCAGAGCATCAAGATAAAGGGTCTGGTATGCAAGGGGGTCATCGGGTCCACCGCGCTGTATGTCATTGGGGGTTCCGTCGGCCTTATACCCGGGCCATACAAAAGGAGTTTCCCTGTCTTCAGTACGGGCTGAGGCTCCATACAGATCCATCAGCCTGTTATTACCCGAATACATCTGTCCGCCCTGCTTCCAGTCAAGCTGTGCAAGAATTGAAAAATTCCTGAAAAGGACAAAACTGTTGTTTAACGACACAAAAAAGTCGGGGGAGACCTCACCTATCTTGCCAAAGCCACCGGCCATGGGCATGCCGTATAGCGGACTGTCAGGATTTTCATTTACCAGTATCCTTCCCTGGTCATCCCTGAGGAACTGGTCGCCGTAGATAGCAGGGTAGGTATCTCCTGCAGAGGCACGGATATTGGGAGTGACGTATCCGCCGAGGAAAATATTTGTAACTCCTTCTGCAAGTTCAATAACTGTATTTGTTATCCTTGTAAAGTTCACGCTGAAGTTCCAGTCAAAATTGGTTGTCCTTACCGGTACGGCAGAAAACACCACCTCATGACCGATCGATTCCATCTCACCCGCATTTGTTATGAGAAATCCAAAACCGGTAGATCCGGCCAGCGGAACGCCGAAGATCTGGTCTCTTGCTGTTGTATTGAAGAAGCTGTAATCGAGTCCAATGCGGTTATCGGCAAATCTCAGATCCAGTCCCAGCTCGAAGGTTGTGGTGTTCTGCGGAACCAGATTGGGGTCATACAGGTTTCTGCTGAATTTATATCCTGTAATTCCACCGAAAGGATAATCAATCCCAAATGAAAGGAAGCCGCTGCTGGCGCCGCCGGCAACAAAATAGGGCTGTGGAATGAAAGTCTCTGCAGCCTGTCCCACCTCGGCATATGAGGCGCGCACCTTGCCGAAAGGAAGCCAGTTCATTCCAGCCATGCCGTCAAGCTCTGTGAAGACAAATGCCAGCGAGGCGGAGGGGTAAAAGAATGTACGGTTGTCCCTGGGCATGGAAGAAACAATATCGGCTCTTCCCGTTGCGTTGAAGAAAAGCATATTCCTGAAATCCAGTCCCAGGCTTCCGAAGAACCCCGCGGTCCTCCTCTGGAATTCGGTATGACCGGAATTCTGTACAGTTGTATTGTTAAGGCTGTTCCACCCGGGAGTAGTGAAGTTGTTCCCTGCCGCCGAATAATATTCCCAGTCATTATGATCTATTTCATTTCCAAGCATAAAAGAACCCAGAATATCATCGGTCAGATTATGCTCAATAGATGCTGTCAGAAGGGAATTCACAATCCTCCTTGTTATCCCGAACCTTTCAATGGATCCTCCGGTAGGAGCAATGAAAGCATAATTATCCGGATTATCAGGAGTGGGATAATGGGCAGGTGATGTTGGAAGGTTGCCTGTGCCCGCCTCAGCATATTCGGCATTGTCGGTGGTATATGAATCCACACCCAACTGGTACCTTATATTGACCGGTTCTATGGGCCGGAATTCAATGTATGAATTACCGAAAAACCTTTTCGTCTGCTCGCCGTAATTATTATTGGCAAGCACCCAGTGCGGGTTGTTCCCTACCGCACCTGCGCGGTAGCTTATCTGCCTGAATTCCCCGAAGGTACCCTCCTGGTGAAAGGGAGTTCCCATAAGGTCAAATGAGGGTGGTGCCCCGTAAACAGTAAACAGCCAGCTGTCATTACCCGATGGCATCTTGGTCACCCTTGAATCGGAATAGTTTCCGGTAAACCCTACATCCCACATCTCAGCCAGGTTGAAATCGCCGGCAAGCCGCGCAGTATACCTGTCCATACCTGTTTCCCTGACAATCCCGGTTTGGTTTGTGCTTCCAAAACCTACCGAATAATTTCCGAATTCAAGGTTATTGCTGATACTTATATTATTATTATAGGTATAGCCATCCTGACTAAAAAATTCGCGTGGATTGTTAAAGGCTCTCGGTTCAACCCATTCACCCTTGTAGCGGTCAAAAAACAGTCCCGGCTGACCATTGGCATCGCCTCCATAAACAGGATGGGCCGATAATTCATCTATTCTTGGTCCCCATGAAAAAGAGTTGGGACCGGCAAGTGCACCGTTGAATCCCTGGGCATATGTCTGCTGCACTCCAGGCAGGCGGGCCACCTGGTCCATTGTAACATTTGAATTAAAGGTAATGACAGGTCTTCCCATCGGAGCGCCACGGCCTTTTTTGGTAGTGATTATGATCACACCATTTGAGGCCCTTAGTCCGTATAGGGCTGAAGCTGCCTGACCTTTAAGGACGGTAACTGATTCAATATCATTGGGATCAATATCAAGAGCGCGATTGGTAAAAGCTGCCCCTGTGACATTTGACCCCCAGTCATTCTGGGTATGAACGGGCATGCCGTCAATAACGTAAAGAGGAGTATTATTGGCATCAAAAGAACGTGCACCGCGTATAAAGACCTGGGCTGGAGCACCGGGCATTCCTGATGATTGCCTGACTTCGAAGCCGGCTACACGGCCCTGAAGTGATGTCATCAGGTTGGGATCGCCTACCCTGGCGAGTTCCTCACCCTGGACATCCTGAACGGTATAACCCAATGATCTTCTTTCCCTTGTAATACCAAGAGCGGTTACTATAACCTCTTCAACGGCCAGCAGATCCACTTCAAGAACCACATCGATTACAGTTCTTCCCTCGATGGGCACTTCTGTGGTCCTGAGTCCGATAAAGCTAAAAATCAGTGTCTCCGCATCTTCAGGAACAACAAGTGAATAACGGCCTTCGAAATCAGTTATCGTACCGATGGTGGTTCCTTCAACAATAACTGAAGCACCGGGTACGGGCATCTGATCGTCAGCACCAATAACGGTTCCTGAAATTTGCACTGTTTGTGATTGCAATTGCAAAAAACTACAAATCACAAATAGCGGAAGTAAGGAAATAAACTTTTTCATAAATACATGGTTTTTAAGTTAAAAAAAGAAAAAGGATAAGCCAAAACCTGTTATTCAAGTTTCGTTTTCCGGTATGGGGGATTTTATAACCGCAAAACCGGTAATGAAATGTTGATAAGAAAATGGAAAGCCGGAGGGAGAAATTATAGTCAGTAACATTTTCAAAATCCCCTAATGCATTAGCGGGCGTGATGTTTACTGAAGATTATGCAAATTAAGGACTGGCGGACTATTTCAACAGCAGGATCGGCAAATGATTACTATCCTGTTGGCACCGGAAAGTTTCCAGAATGCAGGTGTTCGTATTCTAAATAAACGAGCATATAGCAAAACTCACTTATCGTGTGTTGATAATTAATATAATGAGCATAAATCAAAGGCACCCTGAGAAAAGTGGCAGAAATTCCTGCCTGAAAAAATTTAAAACAAGTAACGGTATACTTTACATTCTGTAATATTTTATACAATCCCATTTAAAGATCATTTTCATCCTTTCGGATAAAAACTTCTTATCCTGTTCCAACTCTATCAACATCTTCTTTATGAGGCTAATAGTCGCTCAATATAATTTTAAACAAAGAACGTAAACCGATTATTCCGGGTATCCAATTACCGGATCTGTGAAACCATCCGGTTCTTGTTGACTGTAATCACATGCTAATTAAGATTGCTTAACAATAACCGGACACTTAACTTTCAGGCCAAAAAACATACCAAACTATGGGGAAAACTTTCAGCAAATAAGACTAATGAATTGTTTCCAAGTTCTTTATAAAGTCAGGAAGTTCCGGGTATCAAATTGTTCAGAATAGTTAAATGTAGAATATTGTCCACATTTTTATGTGTTATATATCCACCTTGCCAGTCTGCGAATGAAAAATTTGTGAATCATCAGCCGGGTAGCTGGCAATACGGGGAAAAAAGCAGGATGTGAATTGATCCGGATGGATGGTGATACAGTGAATCATCAGCCGGGTAGCTGGTTATACGGTAAAAAAGACCGGTTTCCTTTCGGGGAAACCGGTCTGTGTAAAGTCGGGCTCTCTTTAATTAACTCCCGTTCTTGTATCCCACCACATCTGTTTGCCCCACATATGATTTGTGATGCCTGAAAGCACGGGTGTGATATTTGCCGAATTGAGATTTATCTCATCAACCGGGTATGGATAACGGAAAGGCGGCCTGTTATGCTGACCGAGATAAGGGGATCCTGGTGCATGTTCAAGCAGCGGCACATCGGTGCGCCTTGTTTCAGCCCATGCTTCATTACCATTCTTGAACAGGGCGAGCCATTTCTGAAGATGGATCTGATCAACATCACCGGTCCATGCCACACCGGGTTCCTGAAGGTAATCATCGATCAAATCTCTAAAAGCTACATCCACATTCTCTTCTTCGTCAAGATCCAGGTGTGTCCTTAATATGGATTCAATTTCTTCATCTCCCAACAATCTGTCGATTAACTGATCGACTTCTATAATAGAGGCAGTTATCCCACCTTCATAAGCTTCCTGGGCTGTTACTCCTCCTGTGTTCCATCCCATGTATGCGGCTTCAGCAATCATAAACTGAACTTCAGCATATCTCAAAATTGGTGTAAAACCATTCGGTACATCCCTGTAAATAATACCGATCCTGCTTATATCTGAGAGTGCAAATGTTCCATCAATGGCACCGGAAACAACACCCCTGAATTCACCGTCGTTTGTTGCCGGTTTTGCATATACCGGAAGCCGTGGATCGTTGAAATCCTTTAGGTAATCTATAAGGGTCTTGCCCATTCCATGATCATCACGGTTATCTGAGTCTGCTTTCCAGGGATCCCTATAGGGCCCGTCTTCCTCCCACCACAAAAAAACATTTTCAGCATTACTTGTAATCACAGGATAAACATCAGGCGATCCAAGTATCTCTTCAATATGTGTTTTAGCTACATTGGGAGCTACATTTGAAATTCTTGTGGCGATTCGTAAGCGCAATGAGTTAGCAAACCTTTTCCACCTTATTAGGCTGCTCCCCAACAACACATCTCCTGAGGCAATGCTATGTACTGGTGATGGTATTAAAAGGTTATTAGCAGCCTTTAACTGATCCAACAGATCCATGTAAATTGATTCCTGTGTGTCATATGAAGGATTGGTTATACCTTCATTCCCCTTTGAAGCTTCACTGTAGGGTATATCCCCGAACCTGTCGGTTGTCTGCTGGTAGATCAATGCCCTTAAAATCATGGCCATTGCTTTATGATATGGATTACCCTCATCACCTGACTCAGAGATGATGATCTTTTCAAGGTCATTAATGTTATTATAAGCCATAGACCATCTTGTATTTACCACACCTCCGCGGAACTGGTACCTTGCTTCGTCAATATACTGAATTTTGCCAAGATGGTTGGCCC